>JAUNIZ010000114.1 GCA_030523165.1 Prevotellaceae bacterium | reverse complement strand
TATAACTTAAATTATTAATAACTAAAAATTAAATTCAAAATTATGGCAACTACACAAAAAGCAGCAAGCCCTGCTAAGAAATCGGGCTTTGGAGGTATTAAAAACGCATTTTGGATCATCATCATCTGCTTGATAGCAGCTTATGCGTTCTATTTCATGGTTCTCGGTAACCCAGACAACTTCGTTGGCGGTGACAGAGCAGCTCACCCAGCTAACCTTATGGGTACTGTATACAAAGGAGGTATCGTTGTAGGTATCATCTTGACATTGTTGCTCACTGTTATCTGCCTTGGTATCGAGCGTTTCTTCGCTTTGAGAAGTGCTTTCGGTACAATGAGTCTTTCTAAGTTCACTACACAGGCTAAGGCCCTCATCAAGGCTGGCAAATTCGACGAGGCACAGGCTCTTTGCGACAAGATGCGTGGTTCTGTAGCTAACGTTGTTTCTGCTTCTATCGCAACTTACAAGGAAGTTGAGTCTAACACAACTATGAAGAAGGCTCAGAAGGTTGCTAAGATTCAGCAGGCTCACGAAGAGGCTACTCAGCTTGAAATGCCTACACTTCAGATGAACTTGCCTATCGTTGCTACTATCGTAACACTTGGTACTCTTACCGCTCTTTTCGGAACTGTGTTGGGTATGATTAACTCATTCCAGGCTCTTTCTAGCGGTGGTGGTGCTGACTCTATGGCATTGTCTGCTGGTATTTCTGAGGCTCTTGTAAATACAGCTTCTGGTATTTTGACATCTTGGTGGGCTGTTGTCATCTACAACTTCTTCACAAACAAGATTGACAAATTGACATACGCTCTTGATGAGGTTGGTTATACTATAGCTACAACTTACGACGTTAATCACTCTGATGAAGCTTAATTGTTTTACCTTTTAATTTCTATAAATAATGGGTAAAATTAAGATTCAAAAAAAGGACGTCTGGATAGACATGACACCTATGTCTGACGTAATGACGCTGCTTTTGTGCTTCTTCATGTTGACATCAACATTCTTGCAGCCAGAGCCAGTGAAAGTCAATACGCCGAACTCAGTGTCAGAGGTCAAGGTGCCGGAAAACAACGTCTTGAACATTCTGGTAAACCCAGAAGGCAAGATTTATGTCGGTACCGACAACAAGAATGACATGGTCGCTATGCTTTCTTCTGTTACAGACAAGTTCGGAATCACTCTGAACAGCGAACAGTTGAAGCATTTCAAGGAGGATGCCATGATTGGCGCACCTCTTAACGAACTTGCTTCTTACCTCAGTCTCGAGTCTGAAAAGATGGCCGAGAGAATCCAGCAACTCGGTATCCCTACCGATAGTATCGACGGGGGAAAGAGTGAATTTCAGGAATGGGTAACTGCCGCTCGCGAAGCAAACCCTGATATCAAAATAGCTATCAAATGTGATGCTACTACACCTTACAAGGTTGTAAAGAAAATGATGTCAGAGCTTCAGGACATGGACGAAAACAGATACCAGCTGATTACTAACCTTAAAAAGGAGGAGGAATAATCATGGCAAAAAAGAAAGCTAGTAAGCAGAAAAAAATGAATACTCGCGTAGACTTTACGCCTATGGTGGATATGATGATGCTTTTGATTACCTTCTTCATGCTCTGTACGACTTTGAGTAAGCCACAGGCTATGCAGTTGACTATGCCTAGCAATGACGAGAATGTCGATGTTAAGGACAAGAACGCTACAAAGGCTTCTCATACTATTACATTGTACTTGGCTGCTAACAATAAGATTTATCATATTGACGGACTTCCAAACTACTCAGACCCAACTTGTCTTAAAGAGACAACATGGGGTAAGGATGGAATTCGTAAGGTTCTTATTAACCACATGACAGAAGAGGGCATCAGCCCTGTAGCAAAGATTATGGTTGCTAAGCAGAAGCTTGACGATAGAAAGATTAAGGAAAATATGCCTGATTCAATCTATCAGAAAGAATTGGCTAAGATAAGGGGAGGTGAATTGGAAAATGAAAAGATTCCTACATTGACTATCATTATCAAGCCTCTTGATTCTTCTACTTATATGAATATGGTGGACGCTCTGGATGAGATGCAGATATGCAGTATTGGTAAGTATGTCATTGACAAGGTTAACTCTGACGATGAAGCTCTTCTTAAGCTCAAAGGTGTTAAGTAATGCCAATGTCAAACAATTAAAATGAATAAGCTATGTCAAAAATAGATTTAATTGATAATAATTGGGTCGAGCTCGTCTTTGAAGGACGAAATAAAGCCTATGGAGCTTATAAACTCCGTAAGGAGACTTCAAAGCGAAACATTATGTCTCTGCTCGTCATGGCCATTGCTGCTGTCATCATTGCTGTTATCGTAGGTATCAACACTGTAATCAAGCAAAACCAGGCAAAGGTTGCAATGACAACTGATGTCGAGCTCTCTAAACTTGCTCAGAAGAAAGAGGTCAAGGTTGAAAAGAAGGAACGTGTAAAGATTGAAGAAGTAAAGCCTGTTGAAAAGGTAAAGAGTTCTATCAAGTTTACTGCTCCTGTCATCAAGAAAGACACTGAAGTTAAGCCTGAGGAAGAAATGAAGACTCAGGAAGATTTGCAGAAGACAGCTACAACTATCGGTGCGTTCAACGTACAAGGTAATGACGAAGTAGGTGGTGAAGTGCTTAAGGCTAAGGAAGAAATTGCTCAGCCAGAGCCTCCAAAGAATGAAGATGACAATAAAGTCTTCGATGTTGTGGAGCAGCCACCATCGTTCCCTGGAGGTCAGGGCGCACTTATGGCGTGGATTAAAGACAACTTGAAGTATCCTGTTGTTGCTGCTGAAAACGGAATTGAAGGACGTGTAATCGTTCAGTTCGTCGTAGGTAAGGACGGTTCTATTTCAAATGTAACGGTTGTTCGTTCTGCGGACCCTTCACTTGACAAGGAAGCTGTTCGAGTTATCAGCAAGATGCCTAAATGGACGCCAGGTAAGCAGAATGGTACAACTGTAAACGTTAAGTACACCTGCCCTGTTACGTTCAGATTGCAGTAATCTGTGATACAAATTGCAGTTATATGAAGAAAAACCTATTCTACACTATAGTAGGATTGACTCTACTCTTTACAACTTTCTCATCTTGCGGTGAGGAAAAGCGTAAGAGTAGTAGAACTGATACTAAATCGTCAGGAGCGATCACTTTCGCTTCTGACGAAAGTTTTAGTCCTATAATTGATGAAGAATTGCAAGTCTTTGAGGCTTTAAATCCGGAGGCGAAGCTAACTCCGATATATACAAACGAATTGGATGCAATCAACCTTCTTATGACAGACAGCATTCAATTAGTAATAGCTTCACGCCGTTTTAAGCAAAAGGAAATAGATAACCTTAAGGCAAGAAAATTTCTTCCTGTATGCTTCCCTATTGCCTATGACGGACTTTCCCTTATCATAAACAGGGAAAACACAGACTCTTGCATCTCTGTAAAAGATGTAAAACGTATCCTCAGTGGTGAGGTAAAAGACTGGAGTGAAATAGTTCCAGGTTCTAAAAGAGGACTTATAGAAGTTGTATTCGATAATAAGCAGTCAAGTACAGTACACTATTGTGTTGACTCATTATTGAACGGTAAACCTATCAATAGCCCTAATATCTATGCTGCCAATACTAGTAAGGAGGTAATAGACCATGTTGAAAAGACTCCTAACTCAATTGGCGTTATTGGTTCTAATTGGCTTAATGACAAGCGTGATACAACCAATACAACATTCAAGAAGAATATTACTGTTATGTCTTTGAGTAAGTTTGATAAAGCTACACCTTATAATAGCTGGAAACCTTACCAGGCATACTTGCTTGACGGACGCTATCCGTTAGTAAGAACTATATATGTTTTGCTGAATGACCCTTATAACGGACTGCCATGGAGTTTTGGCCATTTCATAGAGATGCCAAAGGGGCAGTTGATTATCTTTAAGTCTGGTCTGCTTCCTGTACGTGGTGATATAACAATTCGCCAGGTTAATGTAAGCGAAGAGTGACATTCTTTGAATAAACAGACATTTACAGACAGATAAAGACATAATTACGCTGAAGATAGAAATATTGAATATAATATATTAGTATTCTTAATTAGTAAAGGATTTATAAAAAAGCCGAATTATGAAAGCATTAAAATATTTAGTAGCAGGAGCGGTGATGGCAGTATTCTCTGCTCCAACAATGGCTCAAGACTTAAAGTCTCAATTAGATGCCATTACAAAAGTTATCGTTGACAACAAGTCTAATCTAAAGGCTGTTGAAGACCAAGTAAAGGATTTTGTTAAAGAAAACAAGAAAGATCCTGTTGCTTTGGCTGGTGTTGGTCATGCATATTTGCTTGCTAAAGATACAGCTACAGCAAAGGTTTATGCAGACAGAGCTATTGAACGTGGCAAGAATGTTGCTGACGGCTATATTCTTCAAGGCGATATTGAAGTAGCAAAAGATGACGGTGGTGCAGCTGCAACATGGTATCAGCAGGCTACAATGATGGATCCAAAGAATCCTCAGGGTTATATCAAATATGCAAACATTTATCGTGGACGTAGCCCAGAGGAATCTGTTGCTATGCTTGAACAACTACGCAACGTTCTTCCTGATTATCCTGTTGACGCAGAGGCAGGTCACTTCTTCTATCAGGCAAACAAGTTTGAAAAAGCTAAGGAATATTATGGAAAGGTTGACATTAACAAGTTGACCGATGACCGTCTTACAGAGTATGCCCTTGCTGCATATCTTACTTCTGACTCAAAGAAGAGTCTTGAAGTTTCTCAGTATGGTATCCAGAAGTTCCAGCGCAGCGCTGCATTGAACCGTCTTAACTTCTATAACTATACAGACTTGAAAGATTACGACAACGCTTTGAAATATGCTGACGCTCTTTTCACAAAGTCTGACAGTGCTAAGTTCACAGCTCGTGACTACCAGTATTACGGTTATGCATATATGGGTAAGCAAGACTATGACAATGCAATATCTCAGTTTGAAAAGGCATTGGAGTTGAATGACAAGCTGAACGATGTTAGAAAGCAGTTGTCTGACGCATATATCGCAAAGAAAGACTACACAAAGGGTCTTGCTATGTATGACGCATATCTGAAGAATGTAGAGAAGCCATCTGTTTCTGACTATGACGGTCTTGCAAAACTTTATGCAGATCAGGCAGCAGATTCTACAATAACAGCTGAAGCACGAGTAGAAGCATTCAAGAATGCAGATAGAGTTTATGGTGAACTTGGCGAGAAATTCCCTAACAACCTCTCTTATGTTACTATTATGCGTGCCCGCATCAATTCTCAGCTTGACCCAGAAACAACAGAAGGTCTTGCAAAGCCATATTATGAGAAGTATATTGAACTAATTAAGGCAGAAAGTCCTGATAAACCAAAACTTCTTCTTGAGCCATATCGTTATCTTGGATACTATTATTTCTTGAAAGAAGATAAGGCTACATCTGATTCATATTGGAACAAGATTCTGGAAATTGTTCCTGATGACGCAGTTGCAAAACAAGCTTTGGGAATTCAGTAATTCAAACAACATAGAAAGATCGCAGAATCAAAATAGATTCTGCGATCTTTCTTTACCCACAATAAAGCCCATAAGCAATAATACACTTATGGGCTTATTTATGCCTTTACTGAAACTTAAAGGTAGATAATATATTAGTTGTGTACCAAAGTTCCAATTTCCTCTCCTTCCATTACTTTCTTCAGATTTCCAACAATATCCATGTTAAACACATAAATAGGAAGATTATTCTCCTTGCACATTGTTGTCGCAGTAAGATCCATTACTTTTAGTCCCTTAGTATAGATTTCATCATAAGTAATGTCAGCAAATTTAGTAGCTGTTGGATCTTTCTCTGGATCTGCAGTATAAATTCCGTCAACTCTTGTACCTTTAAGCATGACATCAGCTTCTATTTCGATACCACGCAGAGAAGAACCTGTGTCTGTAGTGAAATAAGGCGAGCCAGTTCCTGCAGAGAAAATACATACATAGCCAGCTTCCATAGCCTCTATTGCCTTCCACTTTGAATAGAATTCACCTATCGGTTCCATACGGATTGCCGTCAGAACCTTGGTCTTTACACCTATTGCGTCTAAAGCTGAGCTCAGAGCCAATGAATTGATAACTGTCGCACACATGCCCATCTGGTCTCCTTTAACGCGGTCAAAACCTTTAGAGGCGCCACTCAAACCTCTGAAAATGTTGCCTCCACCAATAACAATTCCTATTTGTACACCCATATCGTGTACTTCCTTGATTTGCTTGGCATAATCACTCAAACGTTCAGGGTCAATACCAAAACTTTGTTTGCCCATCAAACTCTCACCACTGAGCTTTAATAAAATTCTTTTGTACTTTGACATAATATATTAGTTTTAATAAAGATTCTTGTATATAAATGTTTATTACATACTATATTAATATTTGTATTTATATTATCTGAAGCAGATTCCATATTTTATCATAATACAACTTCTACTTCTTTGAAAGCGTACTTGCTCAGACTGCCGTCTACACGCTGTAACACCAAATTACCTTCAGGCTCAACTTTATATATACTAGCCATAAATTCTCCATTACAGTCAGAATATTTAAACACCTCATCACGTCTGTAAAGATTCTTTTCATATAAACTATGTATATCATCAAGTTTCCCTCGGTTAATCATGTCTAGATATGTTTGAAAGTTTTTTATAAAGGCATTCAACAATATATCCTTGTCAATGTCTTTTCCTGTAATCTGCTTTAATGATATTGGGTTAGGAGCATTACTTGTAAACGTTTCTTGATTGACATTTATGCCTGTTCCAAGTATACAACTTCTAATTCTGTTTCCCGCTATTACACATTCAGACAATGTACCGCTTATTTTCCAGTCTTTCCAATAAACGTCATTAGGCCATTTTATCGTTATACAGTCAGTATATATCCTCAATGTTTCAGCTATAGCAAGTGATTTGGCTTCAAGCAATACATATTGTCGGATTACAGGAACGTTTGTCGGATATATTTTAACGCTGAATGTGAGATTCATTCCACGCTCACTTTCCCAGCTGTTCTGTCCCTGCCCCTTGCCTGCCGTCTGGTATTCTGCTAATACAATTGTCATTAAAGAGCCTTCATCACCGTCATACTCTTTCAAGTATCGGTTTGTAGAATCGGTTTCCTTTAGTCTTATTATCTTTATGAAATCCATATCCTAATAAAGTGAGGGAATAAAAGCGTCTTCTATATGGTCAATAACGCAATTGTCATCAGACGAACCTGTAATCGTAACAATGTCAAATCTGAGAGGCATTTCTATGCGACTGTATCTTACATACTTGTTTGCAGCAAAGCTTAAGTTGCGTATCTTACGCACATCAACTGCCTGCAAAGGGTCAATATATTTATCGTTCTGGCGTGTCTTCACCTCGACAATAACCAGATTGTCCGCATCTATAGCTACAATATCTATGTCCCTATGCCCGTCTCTCCAGTTTCTACTGATTATTCTGAAACCTTTTCTTTCGAGAAACTCTGCGGCTTTCTGCTCGCCCCACTTGCCTCTGTCGTTATGCTCTGCCATTCTTCATAGTTATTTTAAGTTTAGTCAAGCCATGCATTTCTGTCCTTCGTTCCTGCCTTAATAAAACATAGACAGAAAATCCATGCTAAAGCGTTCACAAAAATAATTCTTTTATCTGACATCACAAAATCTTTTATTTGATAAATTTGAAATAATACAAATATACATGCAAAATATAAAGCAACACGATTTAATTGAAAATAGGCATCAAGAAAACCAATTTGCATCAGAAGGAAAAGACCTAATAAAATATGAATTAATATATATGTGCAAAACCAAAAATCATCCTAAAAGTTTGCAAATATCGCAATAAGTATGTACTTTTGCATCCGCTTATTACGTAAGCATCGGGATTTAGCGCAGTTGGTTAGCGCACGCGTCTGGGGGGCGTGAGGTCGCTGGTTCGAGTCCAGTAATCCCGACATTATACAATTAGGAACCTTGACTTATTATTTATTCGTGAAAACAAGCCTTAGGTACACCTATACTAGAAAGTCTCTCCACAGAACATTGTATAGTCACTATCCGATGAAAATACAAAATCAAGACACAAATGTAAAGATTATTCCCTTCCCAAGAAAAGAGTAATGAAATAGGTAAATTCAGGCGGCATTAATTCCTGCAACAGACATTCATTGCCTGTCGATAAAATGCTATTCAGATAAGAAATCCTTTTCTAAAGTCCTGTTGAACGATGCAGGCGTTCAAGATTTCCGCTCCAAATGTCTTCCAGCGTATCTTTTTCACTTGCCGATGCAAAGTCTGTTATAATGAGAATAAAGTCGTTCGTGATGTCTCCCTTTTCAACTTTCAGTTCCCAATAGGCATTCTCATTAACTTCATCACACCAGCGGTAACGTATAAACTCGAAGTCCTTCTTTTCTATTATACCGGCAGAGCGAACCTCATGATGGCTCCATACATTACCCCAGGTAAATGTAAGCTGGCCGTCTTCGAGTGTAACCTCATCTGCAAGCCATTTCGCCAAGCCCGCCGGAGTGCTTAATAGTGGCCAGATGATTTTTACCGATTTGCATCTAAGCTCATGCTCGATGCTGAATTTCTTTTTGTCCATAATTACACGGTTATGGTAATATCAGCATAAGGTGAAAAGCGTATGCTTTTACTTTGACGCTTATGCTTGAGATGTTTGTCATTGCAAAAATAATATTTTTACTGAATAAAACAATAAAAATATCCTGTTTTTTTTGGTATTTAAAGAAATTGTATTACCTTTGCACCCGCAAACAGCTATCATGGCGGGATAGCTCAGCTGGTTAGAGCGTCGGATTCATAATCCGGAGGTCGTGGGTTCGGGTCCCACCCCCGCTACGAAAGTCGCACTTGAGTGTGTCAGTCATCATGACTTGACACACTTTTTTGTTTTATGCACATTACGAATAAATCTGTATGTGTACCGTTAGATATCTTGTTGTCAACGATTTACGACATATATTATTGATGTACTATATTTCTGCTGCTGATAATCAATGACTTATGGTTTAAAAAGTAGAAAAAAGTCTTGTCAATTTCTATGCTAATTGTTCAATTAGGGATACGTGATTTTGTAATGATCTATATTATCAGCAAATCACAATATAAAGTTGACTATATCGTAAAAACAATGATGCTTGCTAAAGAGCAGAGTCAGCACAGCAATTAGAAGATTTAGTTGGCTGTCCTAAACTCATTTGGTGTCTGTCCGGTGATCTTCTTGAAAAGACGTGTAAAGTATTGGGGATATTCAAATCCCAAGCCATAGGCAATCTCACTGATACTGCTCTTGCTGGCCAGAAGCTGCTGCTTAGCCAAGGAAATGACATACTCCTGGATATATTGCAGAGGACTCACGCCTAATGACTTCTTGATCATGTCTCCAAAATAATTAGGTGTCATGTTCATCTTGTCTGCAAAGTATCGCACGTTTGGCATGCCATTTTTATGCAGGGCATTCGTGTTGTAATAGTCCATAAGGAGCTTTCTGAACTGATCGCCATGTTCTGCATTGACCACTTCTCGCGATATAAACTGGCGATCGTAATAACGCAGGCTGTGTGACAGAAGCAACTGTATAAGAGTCACCACCAGCTCTCGACTATGCTTGTCTTGTGGATGTTCCAGTTCTTCCTCGATGCTGGCAAGTGCACTGAAGAACTGTTCCTTTTCGCGCTCAGAGATATGCAGAGCCTCGTTGACGGCATAAGAAAAGAACGTATAACGATGCATCATCGTGTCAAGTAAGGTACGCGAAAGCAAATCTGGTGAGAACATCAGTATCTTTCCTCTTGGATCACCTACATCCTCGATGCCAATTTCTTGGTCAGGGGCAAAGAAGAGCAGTGTTCCACTGTCATAGTCGTATTTGCTAAGACCATAAGTCAATGGACCACAGTTACGCTCTTTGTACACGATCATATAGAAGCCGATGGATATGGCTGAGCCATTGAATTTCTGTGGATTGACAGCCTTCTCCATATCGATTATCTCAACAAGAGGATGGCGGATGTCGTCAATTCCCAGAAGATGCATCATCTCAGAAATGGATTGTATATGTTTTACTTGTGGCATGTTATATCTTTACTAGTACTATTTATTTGATTTCCTGTAGCACCTGTCAGTATTATCTTCGTAATACAATTGCTTATTTCTACTGCAAATATACTAATTATTTTGCCTGGAAACCACCATCGATATTCAATATATGACCTGTTACGAAAGAAGCCTCGTCAGAAAGGAGCCACACGATGCCATTTGCAATCTCCTCTGGACGACCGAGACGATTCATAGGGTGCATAGCGCTGATGCTTGCCTCATTGTAGTTAGGATCGTTACCCTCAAGCTGCTTTGCAATGATATCAGTCTTTGTGGCTCCTGGGGCAACACCATTGATGCGGATACCCATAGGAGCATAATCCAGAGCAGAACTCTTGGTCATGCCTACTACAGCATGCTTGGTAGCGGCATATGTGCTGGTATATGCAATACCGTTAAGTCCTGCGATAGAGCAGAGGTTTACGATAGATCCATTGCCCTGTTTCTGCATCTGAGCCAACTGATATTTCATTCCATAATATACACCTAGGATATTGGTATCAATCATCTGCTTGAATAACTCAGAGTTTGACTGCGGAATCAAACATGTCTCAAGAGATACGCCTGCATTGTTGACTGCATAATCAAGAGAACCGAACTCTACAACAATTGATTCAACGATAGCCTTCATAGCCTGTTCGTCGGTAACATCATTCTTGATGTACTTTGCCTTTGCACCTTCTGCAGCCAAACCATTGAGAATCTTTGCACGCTCATTACCAAGTTCCTCACGACGTCCTGTGATCACAACATTGATACCCTTCTGGATCATCTGCTTAGCTGTTTCAAAACCAATACCTGTTGCGCCACCTGTAATAATAACTGTCTTTGCCATAATCTTCTTTTTTAATTTTTATTTGTTGTTTATTATTGTTTTTACTGTGGATTTATAAATACGATGCAAAAGTACGGACACTTTTTCAGACCGTTGTTAAACGATTTACTTTACAACTTATACAATTTACAATATAGAGTGTTTAACCTGTACAAGACTTACAGCAGAAGCGAGTCGCTATTGTTTGCGCAATAAATGGCTTTCTACACTATTTACAATTATATTGAAATTCCATACGGTGGTCGTTTATTAGCTCGTCATTTTTTCTCTACTATTCTCAAAGCGTCTCAAAG
>JAUNIZ010000113.1 GCA_030523165.1 Prevotellaceae bacterium | reverse complement strand
GCAATATAGAATTGCTATCTGCTCGCCTACAGGCATAGGTGAATACTGAGGCTGAATCAGAAGCTGGTTGTTCTTACGGCCACGGTCAAGTGTCATGGCTGTAACGGCATCCATGTCGCTAGAGAACTTTGAGAATGACTCAAGCTCACGATACTGCGCCTGGTCAATCTTCAATGTACCTGCTACCTTCTTCATACTCTTTATCTGTGCAGAACCACCCACACGGCTTACAGAGATACCTACGTTGATAGCTGGTCGGAAACCTTGGTTGAACAAGTCTGACTCAAGATATATCTGACCGTCAGTAATTGAAATCACGTTGGTAGGAATATATGCTGAAACGTCGCCTGCCTGTGTTTCGATGATAGGAAGGGCTGTGAGTGAACCTCCACCCTTTACCTTGCCTTTCATGCACTCTGGAAGGTCATTCATGTTTTCTGCTACTTCCTGCTGGTCATTGATACGAGCTGCACGCTCAAGTAGACGGCTATGCAAATAGAACACGTCACCTGGGTATGCCTCACGACCAGAAGGACGACGGAGAATCAATGACACCTCACGGTAAGCAACTGCCTGCTTAGACAGGTCATCATATACAACGAGAGCAGAATAGCCTCTGTCACGGAAATATTCGCCGATAGCAGCGCCCGCAAACGGTGCATAATACTGCATTGCTGCAGGGTCAGCAGCCGTAGCTGCAACGATGATTGTATAAGGCATAGCGCCATGTTCCTTAAGTGTGGAAACAAGGGCTGCTACTGTAGAAGCCTTCTGGCCGATAGCTACATATATACAATATACAGACTTGCCTGCATCATAGAAACTCTTCTGGTTTATAATGGTATCTACTGCGATGGCTGTCTTTCCCGTCTGACGGTCACCGATGATAAGCTCACGCTGGCCACGGCCGATAGGAATCATTGAGTCTACAGCCTTCAATCCCGTCTGCAAAGGTTCCTTAACCGGCTGACGGAAAATAACTCCAGGAGCCTTACGGTCAAGCGGCATTTCAAAAGAATCAGTAAGGTCGATAGCTCCCTTTCCGTCGATAGCCTCGCCAAGAGGGTTGATTACTCTTCCGAGCATGTTGTCGTTTACACGTATGCTGGCAATACGCTTTGTACGCTTAACGGACATTCCCTCTTTAATGTCTGACGTAGGACCTAAAAGGACACAACCAACATTATCTTCCTCAAGGTTCATGACAATGGCCATTGTACCATTTTCGAACTCAAGAAGTTCGTTAGCTTCAGCGTTTCTTAAGCCGTAGATACGTGCAACACCGTCACTCACCTGGAGAACGGAACCCACTTCATCAAACTTTGCGCTGTCGCTGATACCCTTGAGCTGGTCAAGCAGAACCTGGGATACTTCGCTTGGTTTAATTTTATCTGACATATTACAATTTTATATTTATTTCTTAAGCTGTGACAATATGGTGTTCAGTTTTGACTTAACACTGGCATCCATTCTGTATGTGTCATACTCGAGAACGAAACCTCCAATGATTTCAGGATTTACCTCAGTCTCAAACTCTACATTTCCACTTGTCTTACTTTCCACCAGTTGACGTAGCTTTTTCTCTGTTACCGGAGACACTACACTGGCTGTCAAAAGTTTAGCACGGATTAGGTTTTTCTTTCTCCTATAGAGAGTAATAAACGAGTTAGCCATGAATTGCATCACACCCTCTCGATCTTCCTTCAATACAAGCTTGAAGAAAGTTTTTGTAAGATCACAAGGAGTGCCGCCTGTGGCAGCTATAAACAATTTCTCCTTGTTGTCTTTAGAAAGCATGGGATTATCTATGGTAAACCTAAGTTCTGGAACCTTAATATAGCTTTCCGACAAAAGTTGCATATCATTATACACCTTGTCAGCCTCATTCGCTTCCATGCTTGCCTTGAGCAAAGCACGTGCGTATCTTACCGATATTAATCCTAAATCCATAACTTAAAACTTATTTATTAGAAGAAACCTCATCCAGCATACGGTCAATATAATCCATCTGTGCCTTGTCTGTACCAAGCTTCTCGCGAAGAATCTTCTCGGAAATCTCAATACTGAGTGTAGCTACTTGCTTGCGGATGTCGCTTATGGCTGCCTGCTTCTGTGTTTCAATCTCGGCTTTAGCCTCATTGAGCAGACGGGCACCTTCTTCACGTGCTTTCTCCTGAGCTTTCTCTACTATAGCGTCGCGCGTAGCAGCAGCTTCTCTCAGAATCTGTGCCTGCTTGTCGCGAGCTTCCTGCAAGATGGATTCACCTTCTTTCTGTATATTGGCAAGCTTTTCGTTAGCCTCATGCGCCTTGCGAAGACTGTCGTCTATGAAAGCTTTCCTCTCGTTTACCATATTCACGATAACAGGGAAACCGAACTTCCATAGAATGAACAGCACCACCAGGAACACAATGGTCATCCAAAATAGCAGTCCAAAATCAGGAGTCAATAAATCCATATACTGTCGTTTAAAATGTTCTGCACTGCGCTGTCTTTGTGTAAAAACAGAGACAGCGCATAATGCTTAATTATATATTAAAGTACTATTGCCAATACGGCGATGATGACACCGAAAAGAGCAACACCCTCAACAAGAGCGGCAGCAATGATCATGGCTGAACGAAGGTCACCCATCTTTTCAGGCTGGCGTGCCATAGCATCCATAGCCTGACCACCAATTCTACCAATACCAATACCTGCACCAATGGCAGCTAAACCTGCGCCTATTGCGGCACCCATCTTTGCAACTTCTGCTGCTAATAATAATGATAACATAGTTTTAAATTTTTAATTATACTTTTTATTAATTTGTTTTTTCGATTTGCACATGTTCATGCTTTACATGTGCTAAAGAGATGAACACCGCACTCAGCATCGTAAATACCAACGCTTGAATGAAGCATACAAGAACTTCCAGAAGCATCATGAAGATACTCATGGCTACACTGACAACTGTCATTGACGCACCAGCGAATGCATTCACGCCCCACATTATGAAAATAATGCATGCGAAAGAAAGAGCTATAGCATGACCAGCCATCATGTTGGCAAACAGACGGACCATAAGAGCGAACGGCTTTGTGAATATACCGAAGAACTCAATTATAGGCATTATCGCTACAGGATACGCCTTAAGCCATGTTGGAACTTCTGGCCAGAAGATCTCTTTCCAATATTCCTTGGTTCCTGTTACATTGGTTATGATAAACGTACACAATGCAAGGAAGAACGTACATGCTATGTTGCCAGTCAGATTACCGCCACCTGGAGGGAACGGTATTATGCCCATAATGTTAGAGACAAATATAAAGAAGAAACATGTAAGAAGATAAGGTGCATACTTGTCTGTTTCCTTACCTAACGTACTCTTGATTATATCATCGTATATATACATTATAAACATATTCATGAAGCCAGTAAAGCCTTTTGGAGCAGGATCGTCAATCTTGTGACGTTTGCACCAACGAGCGGGTACAAGAACACATATCAGCAAAATGATAGCATTGATGAATAACACAGCAACAGTCTTTGTGATAGATATATCAAACGGACGTACCTCTTCACCATTTACAATCTCACAAATCTTGTTCTCATGCTCTTCACTACCGCTGATATATAGTCCGAATGGCCCAGGACGATTGCCTTTATCATCCTTTTCCTCTTCAAACTGACCGCTTGAAAACACATGCCAACCCGTAGAGCTTTTCACTATGACTGGCAAATGTATTATTACAGGCTCTCCGCCTATATCCGTAACATGCCATTCATAAGCATCCTTGATATGTCCCCACAATATACCTTGCACATCTACCTTTCCTTTTTCCTCTCCTGATTCGCCACCTTCTTGAGCGGCAACAGGAATAGCGAGAAGAAATATAAACACGCACAGTAAATGTTTGAAATATCTCATTTTTATATTCATTTGTTTTTCTTTCTCAATTCTACTTTGGCAAAATACACACAGTCGAATATCAATAATACGACATAATATGCACAGAAAACTGAAACGAAGTGGATAATTGGTTGACGTTCATGAACAATCAGGCTGTATACCAATACTACTGCAGCCGCTGCAATCAGACGTAGTGCAGGTGCAGCAAGATAAAACTTGGTTAGACCGCTCTGAGACATACGTGCCATGCTTTTCCATGAACGACCGTAGGCAAACGATGAAAACAATGAAAACAAGATACTGACAAGCAATGCATTGGCAAGTATTGAGATAAGAGACATTATAGACGAATATATCAATATTGCTATCGTTACGCCTGCTATCATCAATAAACTAAACTTATAATACTTGCTTGCAGCACTTTTTATCATTAATTCGTTCATCTATTTCACTTCTACACAAAGATTCACTTCATTTTTCTGTACTTCGACAAACCCACCCATAACACGCAGCTGTGTCTTGGAGCCATTTACCGAATACTCCACAACACCTGGCTGCAATGAAGATATTATAGGTGCATGGTCTTTAAGTATCTCAAAACTTCCCAGTGTTCCAGGAACCAAGACGCTTTCAACCTCACCTGTAAATTCTATCTTCTCTGGTGATACTATCTTTAGTATTAAGCTCATATCCGTACTGATTATCAATTAGCCTTAGCTGCCTCAAGCAATTTCTTGCCCTTGGCAATAGCATCTTCTATTGTTCCGACATTGAGGAAAGCCTGTTCAGGAAGGTCATCAACTTCACCGTCAAGGATAGCATTGAAACCTTTGATAGTGTCTTCAATAGGCACCATAACACCCTTCAGACCTGTAAACTGTTCTGCTACGGTGAACGGCTGAGACAAGAAACGCTGAACACGACGTGCGCGGTTAACAGTCAGCTTATCTTCGTCTGAAAGTTCTTCCATACCAAGAATAGCAATGATATCTTGCAGTTCCTTATAGTGCTGAAGTATCTCTTTCACTCTCTGTGCACATTCATAATGTTCCTTTCCTACAATCAGCGGGTCGAGAATACGAGATGTACTACCTAGCGGGTCAACAGCAGGATAGATACCAAGTTCAGCAATCTTACGGCTTAACTCTGTTGTAGCGTCAAGGTGTGTAAATGTTGTAGCTGGTGCAGGGTCTGTCAAGTCATCGGCAGGCACATAAACTGCCTGTACAGATGTAATACTACCGTTCTTTGTAGAGGTAATACGTTCCTGCATAGTACCCATTTCACTTGCCAATGTCGGTTGATAACCTACGGCTGATGGCATACGGCCAAGAAGAGCAGATACCTCAGAACCTGCCTGAGTGAAACGGAAGATGTTGTCGATAAAGAACATGATATCTGCAGCTTCACCGTCTTTGCCTCCATGATCACGGAATTCTTCTGCAACGGTAAGACCAGACAAAGCAACTGAAGCACGAGCACCAGGAGGTTCGTTCATCTGACCATAAACAAGTGTAGCCTGTGACTTCTGTAGTTCTTCAGGGTCAACAAGAGACAAATCCCACTTGCCTTCTTCCATCGCCTTTTTGAATTTCTCTCCGTAACGGATAACGCCTGATTCAAGCATATCGCGGATAAGGTCGTTACCTTCACGGGTACGCTCTCCTACTCCAGCAAATACAGAGTAACCGTTGTGTCCTTTGGCGATGTTGTTGATAAGCTCCATAATAAGCACGGTCTTACCTACACCGGCACCACCGAACAAACCGATTTTACCACCTTTCATATAAGGCTCGAGAAGGTCAATAACCTTAATGCCTGTTGCAAGCATTTCCTTGTGTGTAGAAAGGTCTTCAAACTTAGGTGCTTCGCGATGAATAGGATAAGCGCCTTTCATATCCAACGGTTTCATACCGTCAATAGGCTGACCTATCACATTCATCATTCTGCCTTTAATCTGTTCACCTGCGGGCATCAGAATAGGATGACCCGTAGAAACGACCTCAAGACCACGCTGCAAACCGTCTGTGTTGTCCATAGCCACACATCTTACAGTGTCTTCACCGATATGCTGCTGGACTTCTACAATAAGTTCACGTCCGTCAGAGCGTGTTATTGAGAGCGCATCATGAATTTTAGGCAACACCTTTTCAGCATCTAGTCCCTTGGTGTCAAAGTAGACGTCTATGACAGGACCGATGATCTGAGAAATGTGTCCAGTAATTTGTTCCATATATTTTAGTTTATTAGTCTTTTCAAAACGCAAATATAGTGAATAGTTTTCTTGTAAACAAAATTAAGCGTAAAAATTATCTCATTTTAAGCCTTTATGAATACTACAAAAACATTCTTTAATCTTTTAGTTGATAAAACCACTGCATTTTTAAAGATATTCATCAAATACTCAGTTCATCAAGAACAGTTATCAGTTTCTTGTCAAACGGCTTGTCTGAACGGATAGCTTCACTCAGAGGAATATATACAACCTCATTGTTTCTTACTCCGACCATCACGTTACGCTGACCCTGGAGAATAGCGTCAATAGCACCAACACCAGTACGGCTTGCAAGAATACGGTCATGTGCAGATGGACGACCACCACGCTGCAAGTGACCAAGAATTGATACTCGCACATCGTAATCAGGGAATTCGTTCTTCACACGATCGGCATAATACAACGCTCCACATTTAGGGCTTTCTGACACAAGCACGATACAGCTTTTCTTAGACTTGCGAATACCACGTTCCATGAAACGAGCCAACTGGTCAACGTCAGTAGAATCTTCTGGGATAATCGCTGCTTCAGCACCAGAAGCAATAGCGCTGTTCTGTGCAAGGAAACCAGCGTCACGACCCATAACTTCAATAAAGAAGATACGCTCATGGCTCTGCGCAGTATCACGTATACGGTCAACACACTCTACAATAGTGTTCAGAGTTGTGTCATAACCGATAGTTGAATCGGTGCCATACAAGTCATTGTCTATGGTTCCAGGCAATCCGACACAACAAACATCATGTTCCTGTGCAAACGTCATAGCACCTGTAAGAGAACCATTACCACCGATAACAACCAACGCGTCAATTTCATTAGCTATCATATTGTCGTATGCTTTCTGACGACCCTCTACAGTCATGAACTCTTTGCTTCGTGCCGTTTTGAGGATTGTTCCACCTGACATAATGATACCACTAACGTTCTCTGTTGTGAAATCGGCAATCTCGTTATTTATAAGACCATCGAATCCACGATAAATACCCTTAATCTTAAATCCTTTACAGATGCCGGCACGAGTCACTGCACGTATAGCAGCGTTCATACCAGGAGCATCACCACCAGATGTCATAACACCTATTGTCTTAATCTTCACCATAACTTTTTTATTTTCATTAGTTTAAAAGCCACATTACAAAGAGACCGATACACCATGCCAGCATAGCTACCAGTCCAACATTCTTCAGATACCAACCTATGTGTATTCTCTCCATCTTCATTAAAGCAAGACCGCTAACAGAACCGATAAGGAGAACATTGCCTCCCATAGCGGAACTATATGCGATAACTTTCCAGAACAGACCGTTCTGAACGAAAGAGGACATATAATCAGAATCAGAAAACATATTCAATTGTTCCATGCTTATAACAGGATACAAGGAGATGAAACTCATTGAAGTTGCAAATGTATCAAGTACAAAGCTGAATATACCTGCCAATATTCCCATTATCCATATATTGTGGATATTGACGTCACAGAAATGCGATATGTCTGATATTGCGCCAGTCTCACGAACCACACTAATGGCAAGCATTATACCCATAACAAACAGCATTAGCTGGATTACTCCATATTGCAATACGCGTGGTGTAGGTCTATGAATCATCTGGTCTGCATTCATCAACTTACGGTTCATTATCTCGTTAACTACCCATAAAACTGATAGTACACACAATGCGCCAAGGAACGGGCTAAGCTTAGTTATATTATGGAATGTAGGAATAAACCATAAACCTCCGATGCCTACAAAAAGCATAAGCAATCTTTGCCATCTGTTAAGATTAGTGTCATCGCCTCTATATGGCATCGCTGCATATTGCAGATCTATATTTTCAGGCAAGCCTCTACTAAGCCAATATGTAGGCATTGCCCACGCAATAAGACATGGTATAGCCAATGAAGCAGAGAAATTAGATGCGGTAACAGCGCCGTTGTTCCACAACACAAGACCAATAGGGTCACCTATCACAGTCAATGCACCTCCACAATTAACGGCAATGACAATGGCGCAGCCGTATATCAAACGCTGTCGTCTATTGGGAACGAGCTTGTGCATCAACACAAGCATCATTGTTGTAGTTGTCAAGTTGTCTAGATTTGCAGAAATTACAAATGCTATAACAGACATCATCCATAGCAGTTTACGACAGTTTCGTGTTCGCATCCATTCAAGAAGAAAGTCAAAACATCCGTTGTTATCCAATATTTCGACTATCGTCATAGTTGCCAACAGGAAAAGAACAATCTCGGCTCCTCTGCCGACATACTTAATAAAGATATTCTGAGCAATGAATTCCTTTACCTTAACGCTAGACGAAGCAGCCCCAGACAAGAAGTCAGAATACTCTCCAGGGTGTTCGCTCATCACGAAATCTGTGCCATAACAGATATATAGAACCCAACCGACAGCACCTGCAAACATAGCGATAGCAGCCCTGTTTACATTTGTAACATGACCTGTGGCTATAAGCATATAGCCTATAAGCAATATCAAAACTATTACAAGCGCCATTTGATTTTCTATATAATCCACCGCAAATTTACTAAATAAAATCAAAAAGCAAAGAAAATAGTGGATTTTTTTATCACGTTTAACGGGATTTAAACCAAATGTAATACTAACGTATTAATCCATAAGCAACATAGCAACATCAATTCATTTACATCTTCAAATAAATCAAGAGTTTATTTTCTTTACATATCACGCTTTGGTAAAGGCTATAATCTAAACTTTTCCTTGAGTTTTTTCCATAATGATGTCTTGTGGTAAAGAATGACTATTGATATTGCAGAACTTAAAATTATCAGCAATGCGCCTATTATCCAATATACATAACCTTCAAATATTACAGTAGCGACAAATGCAGCTATGCCTAACGGAAACTGGTAAAGCATATAGCGCATGACATGTCCAGATATTCTGTATTCATATTTCCTTCCCATCAAAACAAGCGAAACAAAATATTCAAGTAAGCCTGACGCAACTATTGCGTAGCCTATACCAGTCAAACCTGCCATTCTGAAGCCCAATATTGATGTAATTACGATTGAAACAGAGAATATACATTCTATGGTTAGAAACAACATAGAATCACCCTTTGCAAGCGATATATATGCAACTGGCAATTTTACTGCACGCACAAACAACGCCAATGTCGCTACTTGCATCATGTCAACTACAGGTATGAACTTGCCGCTATATAGTATCGGCAATATCAATGGTGCAGCTATTATAAAGCCGACAAGCATTGGCGAGATAAGCAAAAGCGAAACTTCACACTGACGGTTAACGGTTGATATGAAAGTCGGCTTGCCGTTTTCTGCAGACAGACGAGGGTAATAATCGGTTTCCATTGCAGAGAATATCAAACCTCCGTATGTCATAACAATCATATAGCCAGCACTATAAAGACCAACGGTTTCAAGCATACCGGCATTGTTCAGATAGGAACGAATGGCAAAATCAGCGCCACTTCCGAATATTCCAGCTACTACAAATGCAATGCCAAGCTTAACCATCGGAATGCCAGAGCGCAACATGCCACATCTAAACGACATGTGCAGAGGGTAATACTTATATGAATATACAATGGTTATAATAAGTTGTGACAATGACGTAAGCAACAGGCATGGAACAACTCCTGACATATCCCAAACGTAATAGACAGGTACGGAGATGATAAGCGAGAATATCACATTATAAATTGATATCTCTGCAAGATTCCGTAATCTGCGAGTTGCCTTCAATATCGCCATTTCACCGCCTACTATCGCCGTTATAGCGACTATCGGCGAAAGACAAATGAAATGAAACGTGTGGTCTCCCCAGTCGAAAGTCAAGTCGTTGAGTATCTTGCTGAACAATATGCATAGCAACATTCCTATCAGTGCCGTTACGAAACACCATGACCTGACTATCGTAATATCAGAGCGCAAACGTTTCTCATCGCCTGATTCAAACGATTCTGACAGGTTTTTTACCGCACTAACGGCAACACCAAGGTTTGTTGAATTGCTGACAAAAGTGATAGTAGAGTTAAACAGCGATACAAGACCAACACCACTTGGCCCTAATATCACAGCCACAAGCTTGGTGCGAACAATTCCAATCAGAATTATCAAAAACTGAATGCCACCAAACAGACTTGTATATTTTAATATATGTGAATAACTCTCTTTGCTTTCGTCGGTTTCCATTAATTCTAAAACGGAATTATTATATGATTATTATATAATATTTAAATAAATTACATGAAATGCATTGTAACAATATTTCATACATTGTTACTTAATGCATTTATAACTAAATTATTGTGAATATGCAGGTTATGTCATTCTTGACTGACGTCTGAACTCAGCACAAGTAACAGCTGTGGCAACGGCAACATTAAGGCTGTCTATGCCGCTTTGCTGCTGATAACATGGTATTAGCAGCTTTTGGTTAACCTTGTTCATTATTCTTTCTGATATGCCTTTACCTTCATTGCCCATGATAATCAGCCCCGATGAAGAAAGCGTTTTTGCATATATATTTTCTCCTTCAAGCGATGTGCCATATACAGGCGTGCCTTTTGGAAGTCGGTCAATAAGCTCTGCAAGTTCTGTATAAACGATATTTACTCTTGCTATGCTGCCCATAGTGGCTTGAATCACTTTTGGATTGAAAGCGTCAGCGGTATCGTTGCTGCAGAATATTGTTGATATTCCGAACCAGTCAGCTATGCGTATTATTGTGCCAAGATTGCCCGGATCTTGAACAGTGTCAAGTGCAAGGCATAATTCCTTTGCGCATAACTCTGGCGAAACCTCATGAGAAGGAATGTCAAACAATGCCAACACTTGTTGTGGGTGCTGAAGGAAACTCACCTTTCTCAACTCTTCTTCTGTAACAACAGCGTCGAGTTCAGATGGAATAATATTGTTTTCGTCAAACCATACTTCAGTCGCGACAATTCTCTTTGGCTTCATTATTGCCATAAGGTCTGCCACAACCTTAACGCCTTCTGCCACAAAAAGCCCTTCTTTAATACGGTTTTTCTTCGCTTCAAGCGAGTGTATATATTTAATAAGGTTCTTGCTTATCATCTTATCCGTTAATTAAGACCACAAAGTTACTAAAATATTCTCTATCTGCCAAACCTTATCAATAAAAATAAGTGCCG
>JAUNIZ010000335.1:1162-1767 GCA_030523165.1 Prevotellaceae bacterium | reverse complement strand
CCTGCCACATCTATATTCATATAATGGAATTTTGCACCATTATTATATGCCCGTATCAGAAAATCCAAATCCATCGGGAAACGGATATTTATATCATAAGTTCCGTATTTCCTGTAACACTCCTTAGTAGCAAACATTCCTTGATGGGCTACATGACAGAAAAACGGCATTATAGGAAACTTGACAGAAGGTATCTCGCGGCATCTGAAACCATTGTCAGGATTCCATAACAAGACATTACCGCTATATATATCTGACTTTCCATCATATTCTTCTGCAACCTTTGACAATGAACCCGGCAATAAATAATCATCAGAATTAATCAAACAAATCATATCTCCCGTTGCATGAGATATACCTTTATTAAATGCATCACTTATGCCCCTGTCTTTCTCTGAAACCAGAACATCTATATGTTCCCTATATTTGTTTATTATATTTAGAGTATTATCAGTAGACTTTCCATCTATAATAATGTATTCAACGTTATCATAATCCTGGTCGATTACACTACGAATAGTTTCTTCTATAGTATTTTCACTATTGAAGGATATGGTTATGATACTTATCTTTACATCTTTCATATTAAGCTTATTTTAATACGT
>JAUNIZ010000335.1:0-1152 GCA_030523165.1 Prevotellaceae bacterium | reverse complement strand
AATCTGCCTGTATTAATATTAGCACATTCCAATCTATTGTCAAACAACAGTTTCATTCTTCTAAAGAGATTATCATGGCCTGATATGAAACTATCAAGTATATTCTTATTCTCTGTTGTAATATGGATAGAATAGCCATTTCTTATCTCTAAAGCCCGTCTATATCGAGAATGTTCATTGCTATAAAACCGTTTCCATCTTCTTTTCCATTCATGAATTGCGCTATGCCCCTGCCCTATAGTATTTGTTCCATGTTGTCTGTAAAGAATATGTGGTGTCTTGTCAAAAACAATCTTTGCCCCTACAGCCAAGGCAACACTATATACCCAGACATCATGCATTGGCAAATATGATGGGTTATATTCTATAAGAATATCCCTTAGTTTTCTATTCATAACAATCGTACAACCACCAATAAATTCATAAACAAGCGATTCCCCAAACGTCAAAAGAGGATTTATCTTCACGCTTTCTATTGGATTAAGTTGCGCATCCGTCAATTGAGTCTGGCAGAAATACAACGCAGGGATATCTTCATAATTGCATAAACTATCTACAGCAACCTTTAGCTTTTCTGGTTTCCAATAGTCATCTTGATCAGAAAAGGCATAATATTCGGCTTCATCTGAATCAAAAAGCAATTGCATAAAACTCCTTGCAGGACCGAGATTATTGCCGGTATACCATGTCAACATATTTTTATTCTGATAAGAATCAAGAATTTCTGTAGTCTTGTCTGTAGAACCATCATCGCGAACAAGAAGTTTACAATCAACATTTTCTTGCGATAGTATTGACTCTATCTGTTCTTCGATATAACGTTCCCCATTATATGTTGACATAAGGATATTAATCATCTTTCCAAATATTATAATGAACCAAATATTTTTTTTGCCTTTTCTACAGCCACTTCACTGGTAAAATTCTCCACTATCCTATCGTGGCCAGATTTTGAATACTTATTATGTAGTTCTGTATCTGATAACAATCGGTCTATTGATGACGCATAGGCATTGATATCATACAAAGGAACTTGTTCTCCAGTCTCTCCTCCAATAGATACCCAGTTAACTCCAGAACCATTAAGAGTAAAACATACAGGCACACAACCACAATACATAGCCTCGGCCAATGCTATACCAAAAGCTTCGG
>JAUNIZ010000112.1 GCA_030523165.1 Prevotellaceae bacterium | reverse complement strand
ATTTTACACGGTTTTTTATTGTTAATTCCATGTAAAGTAAATCTGTACTAAGTCAACGGATATATACAAACGCATTATCTTACTGATCGTCAGTTGTTTACCTTATATCTTATCCATAGCGTGCTGTCGCCAATCTTCTCAAAACTGGTTAATGTCAATGGTACAGGCAAACGGTTCATATCGGCAATACCGTCAAACAAAGAGGTCTGTCCTTTCCTTCCGTCTACTCCTGCTGCTATCATGACACTAATCTCGTCAAGCAGGCCAGCCTCAAGAAAACCTCCGTTTATGTTTCCTCCACCCAATACAGAGAGCCGTTTTACTCCAAATTGTTCATACAGTATCTCCATCGCATTGCATAGGTCTATCTTTTCCTTTCCCGTAACAATCCATGAGATTCCTTTTTCTTTAAGGTATTCAAGATATTCTTCTGAAACAAGCTCACTAAGAATACAAACAATCGGTTCACCGTCTATCTCGTTTGACTTCCACATAAGACGACCTTTTGTATCTACGGAAACAGCATAGCCGTCTGCCTTCTGGGCAACATAAAACGAAGGATTGCCTACGGTTTTATTAACTTTAGGAATAAATGTTCCTGGCTCTGCACTATAATGTTCCATAGTAACACGACCTTCCAAATGTGAAGGACAATCGAGCTGTTCCAGTGCATCGTAATACTCGTTTCCGCTAATCTTATCAACCATAGAGCAGTCTATCCTACCGTCAATGGAAGCGATGATATGACAAATAATGTATGGTCTCATTTGCTTTTATTGATTAATTAATATATGTTATCAAGACTTTGTCGTAATTTACTTTGCAAAGTTAGGCATTATCCTTCATAACGAACATAAACAAATTACTGATTTAATTACCATGTTTACGGATTATACATTTATATAATGACATATTTTGGATTATTATAAAAGCAATGCCCTTGCTCCGTAATCACTACGCAACAAGGGCTTACCTTAAAAATCACCTATCGAAACAAAATTAGTGATAATTTATATAATTAAGCTGTCAATTAACTATGCAAGCATCTTAGCGACATATCGTCTGACCTCTTTACGTGCCGTTCCCAATTTATTCTCAACGCTCTTGTAGTTCATATTGAGCGTCTTTGATATTTCTGAAACTGCAAGCCCGTCATATATGTTCATGCGGTAAATCTTTCGCTGACTCTCACAAAGGCGAGCCATGCCATGTTCTACCAACTCGTGAATCTCTCTTATAGAATATACCGATGATGTCGATACGCTATTGTCTTGTTTCAAACTTATATATCCCATATATTCGTTCACCGACTGGCGATGACGATAGAAATCGTATATAAGATTTCGGGCAATGGTATAGACGAGATTATCAAGTGTATTCTGTGTCAATATGTTGTCAGACGACAATAGTCTAAGGAAGACATTCTGAACTATATCGTCGGCATCTTCGGAGTATTGCACCTTATTTCCTACAAACGAACGCAAGTCATCAAAATGTTTTCTGTAGTATTCTTCGATGGCACTGTATTTTATTTCTTGATTTTTCATAGGTTACATTAGCCATTAACTTTATGGCAAAGATACTCTATTTTTTGACTTACGCAAAGGATTTATCCATTTTATATCAGACAATGAAACAATTTTATAAGTTTTTGATAACATTTCATACTATTTTCAGACAACAAACAATGAAAACAAAGATACAATAATGCGAAACAAGACTTGCCAGTATGGCACTGTCGGAAACAGCTTTATAGAGTTACGGACATATTGGCACAGATTTTGCAATAGTGGAATTGACTGTCCACAAGGGCATGTAAGATTAATCAAATAATAAAACTAAAATAAAACAATAAGACTATGCAGAAAGGTAATATCGGGGTTACTACTGAAAACATCTTCCCCGTAATTAAAAAGTTCTTGTATTCTGACCACGAGATTTTCCTACGTGAAATGGTAAGCAATGCCGTTGACGCGACACAGAAAATGAAGACTCTTGCCGAGCAGGGAGAGTTTAAGGGAGAATTAGGCGACCTTACAGTGCGTGTTTCTCTTGACGAGAAGAATGGCACATTGACTATAAGCGACCGCGGTATCGGCATGACCGAAGAGGAGATAGACAAATATATCAACCAGATAGCATTCTCTGGCGTTAACGATTTCCTTGAGAAATACAAAGACAACGCCAACTCTATCATTGGACATTTCGGACTTGGCTTCTATAGTTCGTTTATGGTTAGCAAGAAGGTTGAGATTGTTACAAGAAGCTATAAAGACGGAGCTAAAGCCGTTAAATGGAGCTGCGACGGAAGCCCTTCATACGAAATAGACGATACGGAGAAGGAAGACAGAGGTTCTGACATTATATTATATATAGACGATGACTGCAAAGACTTCCTTGAAAAGAGCCGTATTCAGTCATTGTTAAACAAGTATTGCAAGTTCATGCCTGTTCCTGTTGCATTCGGAAAGAAGACTGAATGGAAAGACGGCAAGCAGGTTGACACTGACCAGGACAATGTAATCAATGACATAGAACCGCTTTGGACAAAGGCTCCAAGCACTCTGAAAGACGAAGACTACAAGAAGTTCTATCAGGAACTTTATCCTATGCAAGACGAGCCATTGTTCTGGATTCACCTCAATGTTGACTATCCTTTCAACCTAACGGGTATTCTTTACTTCCCGCGCATAAAGTCTAACATTGAACTTCAGCGCAACAAGATTCAGCTTTATTGTAACCAGGTGTTCGTTACAGATCAGGTAGAGGGCATTGTTCCTGACTTCCTTACTCTCCTGCACGGTGTTATCGATTCTCCAGACATTCCTCTTAACGTAAGCCGAAGCTATCTGCAGAGCGACAAAGACGTGAAGAAGATTTCTACATATATAACAAAGAAAGTGGCTGACCGCTTGAACGGCATATTCAAGGAAGACCGTAAGGAATATGAAAACAAATGGGATGACCTGAAGCTGTTTATCAATTACGGTATGCTTTCTCAAGAAGATTTCTACGACCGTGCCAAAGATTTCGCCCTGCTTAAGGATGTTGAAGGCAAGTATTTCACATACGATGAATACAAGCAGCTTATCAAAGACAACCAGACAGACAAGGAAGGTCAGTTGGTTTATCTATATGCTACAGACAAGGAAGAGCAGTATTCATACATCGAAGCAGCAAAAGACAAGGGCTACAGCGTGCTTCTGCTTGACGGACAGCTTGATGTTCCTGCCGTATCAATGCTTGAACAGAAGTTCGAGAAGAGCCGTTTCATGCGCGTAGACAGCGACATTATCGACCGTCTTATTGTAAAAGACGACCTCAAGAAGAACGAACTTGGCAGTGACGATTCTGACAATTTGTCATCTGTATTCCGTTCTCAGATGCCAAAGATTGACAAGGTTGAGTTCTCTATCGAGGTTCAGGCTTTGGGCGAAAACGGCGCTCCTGTTATCATTACCCAAAGCGAATATATGAGAAGAATGAAGGATATGAGCCGTTACCAAAGCGGTATGAGCTTCTATGCACAGATGCCTGACAGCTATAGCCTTGTGCTAAACAGCGACCATAAGCTCGTAAAAGACATTCTAAACGACGAGAACGAGAAATGTGCAGAGGCTTTGAAGCCTATTCTTGGCGAGATTAAGGGACAGGAAGCACGTATTGCCGCTATACGTCAGAACCAGAGCAAGAAGAAGTATGACGAGATTACTCAGGAGGAGAAAGATGAACTTTCAAATGCAGAAAAGGCTCTTAACGATGAGAAAGACAAGAAGAACGGAATATTGTCTGAATATGCTAAAGGCAACAACATCGTTCATCAGCTTATAGACCTTGCACTTCTTCAGAACGGAATGCTTAAAGGCTCTGCACTTGATGCCTTCATCAAGAGGTCTGTTTCATTGATAAAGTAATCTCTATAGATTATCTTTATTATTGACAAACGGCAAATAATAATTGTCTGCATTATCATAAGTAAATGGCAATGCAGAAAGAACAAATAAGAAAAGCGCATGCTTCCGTAATGGAAACATGCGTTTTCCTTTGTACAAAACTATGTTTTCTTTATGCTAAAAGCATGCTTTACTTTTCCTTTTCCGTTATCTCTTTTTATAACAGGAATTTCATGACAATCATCAAAGCCAATTATTTGACGTTCTTCATCGACAACGATATTCTGTTGCGCTTGCGGTCTACCTCAACCACACGCACCTTTACATGCTGATGAAGCTTTACAACTTGAGTCGGGTCACTTACAAATCTGTCTGCAAGTTGCGATATATGCACCAAACCGTCTTGATGAACTCCAATATCAACAAACGCTCCGAAATTAGTGATGTTCGTCACTATTCCCGGCAATACCATTCCTTCTATAAGGTCGTCTACGGTATGTACACTTTCGTCAAAAGAAAACTCTTCTATCTGTTCGCGCGGGTCTCGCCCAGGCTTCTCAAGCTCTTTCATTATATCCTCTAATGTCGGCATGCCTACAGTAGGGGTTATATAGCGTTCAAGTCTTATCTGCTGCCTCTTCGACTTGTCGGCTATCAGTTCCGCAACGGTGCATCTGCAATCGTCAGCCATGTTCTTTACTATGTCATAGCTTTCTGGATGAACGGCAGAATTGTCTAACGGATTTTTAGAATCAGGTATTCTTAAGAAACCTGCACATTGTTCGTATGCAGCTTTTCCCAGTCTCGGAACCTTCAGAAGTTGCGCCCTGTTTGTAAAGGCACCATGCTCCTTGCGGTATTCAACAATATTCTTCGCTAGACTTGCACCGAGTCCGCTGACATAAGTCAGCAGGTGTACGCTTGCGGTGTTTAGATTTACACCTACAGAGTTTACACAGCTTTCTACTGTCATGTCGAGGCTTTTCTTCAGTTTTCCTTGGTCTACGTCATGCTGATACTGCCCTACTCCAATGCTCTTCGGGTCTATCTTTACCAATTCTGCCAACGGGTCAATTAGTCGTCTGCCTATACTTACAGCACCGCGCACGGTAACGTCTTTGTCAGGAAACTCGTCTCTTGCTGTCTTAGAAGCGGAATACACAGATGCTCCGTCTTCGCTCACGACAAACACTTGTATCTTCCTTTCAAATCCAATATCGTTTATGAATGCGCTCGTCTCTCTGCTTGCAGTTCCGTTGCCTATGGCAATGGCTTCTACGGCATAGTTCTTTACCATTTGCAACACTCTCGATACGGCTTTCGTCTTGTCGTTATGTGGAGGGTGAGGAAATATTGCTTCATGGTGAAGCAGATTGCCTTGTGCATCAAGACACACAACTTTACAACCTGTCCTGAAACCTGGATCTATTCCCATTACACGTTTCTGACCAAGCGGAGCCGATAACAGCAGCTGACGGAGATTTTCTTTGAACACGCTAATAGCCTCCTCGTCAGCCTTTTCTTTGCTTAGTGCTGCAAATTCGGTCTCTATTGCTGGCTTCAGAAGACGCTTGTATGCATCATTCAATGCTTCATCTACCAAGTGCGAACAACTGTTGTTACCCTTTACAAACAACCTTTGCAGACGGATGATGCAGTCGTCATCGTTGTCAGGAACAATGCTTACTCTCAATATTCCTTCACTCTCGCCACGACGCATTGCAAGCAGACGATGTGACGAACAGCGACGCAATGGCTCTGAGAAGTCGAAATAGTCAGAATACTTAGCAGCTTCCTCGCTGTCAGCTTTCGCCTTTACGACCTTTGACGTTATGCATGGCTTGTACGATGTTCTTAGCTGTTGCCTTGAACGTCTGTCCTCGCTTATGTTTTCGGCTATAATATCCTGTGCCCCTTTCAGTGCGTCTTCAACATCGGTTACATCGCCTTTCACGAAGCGTTCAGCAGCCTTGTCGGGCCTGCTCTCACGCTGCATCATTATCAGCATAGCCAACGGCTCAAGTCCTTTTTCCCGTGCCACTTGTGCACGTGTACGTCGTTTAGGTTTATATGGCAGATATATGTCTTCAAGTTCTGTGCTATTCCAGCAGTCATTTATGCGGAGTTCGAGTTCAGGTGTCATTTTTCCCTGCTCTGTGATAGTCGCAATAATAGTCTGCTTACGCTTGGCCATTTCTTTGAGTTTGTCATAAAGCTCGCTTATTTCGGCAATCTTCACCTCATCGAGACCACCTGTCCGTTCCTTGCGGTATCGGCTAATAAACGGTATAGTGCAGCCATCATCAAGCAGAGTCATTGTGTTCTCCACACAGTTCTCACGAAGTCCGAGCTGTTGGGAAATAATCTTTGCAAATGCGTTCATATAGTTTGATTGATTGTTCAATAGTATGCAAAAGTACATCTTTTTGTCGTCATAATTCGTTAAAGGTTAGTAAAAATGCATATACCATGCCTTTATTTAAGCTAAAATAGCTAATTTTGTGTCTCGATTTAAATATTTAGAATATGCTGACAACACTTATAATACTTGCTGTCTCAGCCGTTTTCTTCGCTGTAGGCAAAATCCGTTCTGACGTAGTAGCCCTTTGCGCATTGATTCTCCTTATCGTATTGGGCATTCTAACGCCTGAAGAAGCATTGTCGGGTTTCTCTAATTCAGTCGTGATAATGATGGTTGGACTGTTTGTTGTGGGTGGAGCCATATTCCAGACAGGTCTTGCAAAGATGATAAGCGGCAAAATAATGAAACTCGCAGGCGACAGTGAGGTTCGCTTGTTCCTTATGATTATCATAACGACATCGCTAATCGGAGCCTTCGTAAGCAATACGGGTACTGTGGCGCTTATGCTTCCTATTGTAGTAAGCCTTGCAGCTAGATCAGGCATAAACGCAAGCCGACTGCTCATGCCTTTGGCTTTCGCTAGCAGCTTAGGCGGTATGCTGACACTCATAGGTACTCCTCCCAACCTTGTAATACAGGACACGCTGACAGATGCCGGCTACGAACCGCTAAAGTTCTTCTCGTTCTTCCCTGTCGGAGTGATTGCCATCATCGTAGGAATTATAGTGATGCTTCCGCTAAGCAAGTGGATTTTGGGCAAGAAGAAAGGTGACGGCAACGACAATAAAGGAAATAGGGCAAAGTCGCTCGACCAGCTTGTAGAAGAATATCATTTGGCTGACAAGCTATCAAGATGCATCGTTACGCCTAAGTCTAAGATTGTTGGTAAGACGGTGGCAGACCTTGACATACGCAACCGTTATGGTCTAACCGTACTGGAAATAAGAAGGGAACAGAAAGGACAGAAACACCGCATTATAAAAAAAGTTAGCCAAAAGCTAGCAGGTCCGCACACGCAGCTGCAGGCAGACGACATTATCTATCTAACTGGAGAAAAGGAACAGGCAGTAAAGTTCGCGCAAGACTATTCTCTGAAAGACATAGCAAAGGACAAGCAATACGGCTCTTCAGCCCATAACGGACTTGACTTTTATGAAATTGGTATAGCTGAAATCGTTCTGCTGCCAAACTCACGGCTTGTAAACAGGCTGGTACTTGAATCAGGCTTCCGTTCTAAATACGGATTGAACGTTATCGGTATAAGACGCAAGAACGAATATATCATGGACGGAATCGGCTCTGAACGTCTTCACGGAGGCGACGTGCTATTGGTGCAAGGTACATGGGACAACATCAGCCAGCTTAATCGTGAGGAAGAGAACTGGGTGGTTTTAGGACAACCATTGGCAGAAGCCGAAAAGGTTACGTTAGACTATAAGGCTCCTTTAGCGGCAATCATTATGCTGTTAATGATTGCCATGATGGTGTTCGACTTTATCCCTGTTGCTCCTGTTACTGCCGTCATGATAGCAGGAGTGCTGATGGTACTAACTGGATGTTTCCGCAATGTGGAGGCGGCATACAAGACTATCAACTGGGAAAGCATAGTCCTTATAGCAGCCATGTTGCCTATGTCTGTGGCTTTGGAGAAAACAGGAGCATCCACACTAATCTCCCATTCGCTCGTAAGCGGCTTGGGTGGATATAGTCCATACATACTTTTGGCAGGCATATATTTCACTACATCTTTGCTTACGATGTTTATAAGCAATACTGCAACGGCTGTGCTTATGGCACCGATAGCCTTGTCATCGGCAACGGAACTGAGTCTCAGTCCCTACCCCTTCCTCTTTGCCGTAACATTAGGAGCAAGCATGTGTTTTGCATCGCCATTCTCCACACCGCCAAACGCCCTTGTCATGCAAGCAGGCAGATACACGTTTATGGACTATGTAAAGGTGGGACTCCCATTGCAGATAATTATAGGCATTGTCATGGTATTTGCCCTTCCGTTGCTATTCCCGTTCTAAGATACAGGCAGAGCGTACTTTATTAAAGAAAAGATCTTCCTGACATAACGGCAATACTATCAGACAATAACAGATTATTGTTATAAAAATCAAGCATAAAATAAATGGCGCGTCAAAATGACGCGCCATTTATTTTATCGGACGCTAGAAACACTTCATGCACGACTGCATGCAGAATGTGCTGGCAATAGCGGTTAGAACTGTGATTACAAAATTAATAATTGTTTTCCATTTTGAATTTGACATAAGAAAATTTAGTTAAGAGTTAATAGTAATTTTAGAGAACAGATTTTATAGTGAATAGTGAACAATGAAGTGATAGTCGCGTCTGCACCAACCAACTATTCACTCATCACTATTAACTATTCACTAATACACGCTCAGGAGTCCTTATACGGCTGTATTCTGCTATGTTGTGATTCATGTATTTATGAATGTTACCTTGTGTGTCGTAGGTGCTCCCCGGAAGCGTAGATAGTAACTATTCACTAGTAGAGGCTTTCAGAGTGGTAGCAGTAGCCTTCTTGAGTGTTGCCTCCAAATCGAGGTTCTTGGCTGTGAGCGTACCTGTAGCACGTGAACGTAGTTTGACGGTCTTTATGTTCTTGACGACGTTAAACTCTTCTACAGATGCTGCACCACCGCTTGCATTTCGTATTCCGCAGGAGAAAATAGCAAGATCGTCTATCTTCACATTCTTGCCTTCTAGCACCTGTTCTTTAATACACTTGACCATGGCAGTCAACACTCCAATACACATCGCTTCAGAAAAACCGAAATTGTGTTCTGCCATGTGTTTGGCAAGATCCTTCAGCGACATAGTCTGCTCCACAACAGGGTAAGCATACCATTTTCCAAACCCTGGGGATCCGTCAATTTTGTTCTGTTTTAAAATGTACTTAATCATATATTTGTATTTTATAGTTTATGGAGAAAACCATTTTCTCCTTTCAACTACAAAATTACAACATCCGCATAACCCACTTATGGGATTCTATGGGTTATGATGGCTTTCTATGGGATTCTACGGGATTTCTTCAAAACAATTATGAGTCAATGGAATAAAACGAATATATTAAACGTTACTCATAAATGTCATGTCGAAAATAGACGACAATGACGAAGTTATACCCTTACGTCTATAACCTCATTTATGTTTGTAGTGTATTGTCTGGTCTTGTGTTCGCATTTCAGGTGCCATGCCTTGTTGGTGCCTTGCGCTGCCACTTTTATTGTGTTGTAGCCGTTTCTACGGTTGATTTCGTCAATCGCTTTGTTCAGGCGCTCCTGTTTCTTCCGGTCTATCGGGTCGAAAAGATCTGTCTGTATGTTTTTACCGCTTATGTTCCACACTATAACACCTGCCTTCTTATACAGATAACCCTCTTTGTACTCCTGTCTCAATGCGGTTCTTGTTATCTTGCTGATTTCGCAGATGTCATTTGTCGGCACACATAGATGCACAGTACGGTTGATTGTGTGGCTTGGCATGTCCTGTCTGAAGCGACTGGTATATGCAAAGACGGTTATCGCACGGCATACGCTTTGCTGCATCCTCAATTTACGGCTACATGCCACACCGAAATTAACCACCGCTTCCTCCAGCGTTTCTATGTCAGACAATCCGCTGTCAGGGAAACTTCTGCTGGTACAGATGCTCTGTTTGCGTGGCATCTCGGTTACGTCTATACAGTCAGTACCGTTCAGTTCCTTCCATGTCCTGACACCGGTTACGGTCAGCACCCGTCTTATCCATGCCTCCGTTTTCTGTGTCAGGTCGTATGCGGTGTTTATTCCATAGTAACGCAGCTTTTCGGCGTTCCTTCTTCCTATGCCCCACACTTTGCCTATTTCCAGCAGTTTCAGCGCCTTCACTCGCTTTTCCTCAGTGTCTATTATGCAGACACCATCATATCCCTTGTATTTCTTTCCGAATATGCTTGCTGCCTTTGCAAGTGTGTGTGTAGGTGCTATACCCATTGTTACGGGTATGTCGGTGCCTTTGCCTATAGTCTTCACTATGTTCTTGCCGAATTCGGTAAGGTTGTGGATTCCTGACAGATCAACAAAACACTCATCTATGCTGTATTGGTTTATGCCTGGTGTCATTTCGTTGAGAAGCATCATCACCCGTCGTGACATATCGCCATAGAGATTATAGTTGCTACTGAACACAGCCACACCGTTCTTTTCGAGCAAATCCTTGACCTTGTAGAACGGTTCGCCCATTTTCAGCCCCATAGCCTTTGCCTCGTTAGACCGCGCTATTATGCAGCCGTCGTTGTTTGAAAGCACAACCACAGGCTTGTTTCTGAGAGCAGGATTGAACACACGCTCACATGACGCATAAAAGTTATTACAGTCTACGATGCCTATCATTTATGCTTTCTTCTTTGGTTCTTGATGTTATATGTAAGTACGCCCCATATTATAAAGTTGTCTGACGGCATAATCTTGATCGGCTTATAGTCTTTGTTTTCCGGCATGAGCCATGCAAACTCTCCGCTTTCATCCATCTTGAAGCGTTTGAGAGTAAACCCGTCATCAATATATGCCACTATTATGTCGCCGTCCTGCGGTTCAAGGCTTTTATCTATCACCAGCAGGTCGCCGTCGTCTATTCCTATATCTTTCATAGAATCTCCGTTCGCCCTTGCATAGAACGTCGTGGCAGGATGTTTCACTATCTCCTTGTTCAGGTCTATAGAGTCAGTGATATAGTCCTGTGCAGGAGACGGGAATCCCGCCCTAATGCCTCCGTCTATGTAGTTTATTTTCAGTTCGGAGCTTAAATCAGTTGAATAAAATGTCAGTTTCATGTAATGCAAATTATTGATGCAGCCTATATCATGCAGAAATGCGAACTATTTATTTACGCTAAGAAGTTGACTTAAACATATTTACCTACAATAATCAATCCCAAAATCAAGTATATTAAAAATGGAACAAATAGGCATACTACAACTGAAGACAATATATAATTTCCTAAAGAATCCAGGAACTTTGCAGACAACAGAAACACATCATCACAGAAATCTTTAAAATGTTTTCTTTTGACTATGTAAACTAACAGCCCTATTATAATGA
>JAUNIZ010000111.1 GCA_030523165.1 Prevotellaceae bacterium | reverse complement strand
AAGCCACTAAAAAGCGGCTTTTGAGATAGGGTACGTCAAAATTGGATGCTAACAATTGTGGATGGCAAAATCCTGATGGAGTTGTTTGCTGTGAAAGATGTGGTTCAGCCCTAAGTAGTCAAAATAACTTGGACGCAGATAAATCTATTCAACAAAATGACTATAATCAAGAAGCGTCTTCTCCACTTCGTTCTACATTAAGAGAGGCAGTTGCTTTTGGTGGTAATCTTTCCCCTGAGAGTAATAGCGGAAGTACAGAAAATCAAAATGATGTTTGCCGTAATTGTGGTTACAGTTTGTCACCTGTAATGAACATTTGCCCACAGTGTGGAACTTCTCGAAATCGAGAACAATGTGAGAGAATGCAACAGGAAGTTAGTAGCATTTATCAGAAGTCACAGGCAGGAAATAAGCTGTGTCCGAAATGTGGAGCGGATGTGCTGCGAAGTGCAAAATTCTGTCCTTCATGTGGGCAACCATTAACTATGCGTGGAACTGTCAATGCTTGGGATAATCCACAAGGTAATGATTTCTGTTCTTTAAAGCCAATGCCTTGGTCTCGTGAAAACACGGAATATGCTCCTATTTCATATTCGGGGCAAAGAATCGTTTTGAATCGTGCGAACACAGACCCTAACAACCAATCTATAACGTCTCGTGAGCAAGCAGTGCTTACCAATGATGGGAAAGATTGGTATATCGAGGATTTAAGCGACCAGCACTCTACAATGATTCGTGTTTCCAGAAAGACTAAGTTGCAGTCTGGAGATGTTATTGCTTTAGGCAACCGTCTTTTCGAGTTCAGAGATTAGTTTGGAATTTTCACCTTATTATTATATATATGAGCAGTCATTACATACAATGTGAACGTTGTGAATTTTGTTCTGGTGACAGAATTGGCAATGATTATCTTGTGGAAAAAATGCTTGGTGCAGGAACTTTCGGCTGCGTGTATAAAGTAAATGGGAATGATGGAAAGGTATATGCCTTGAAACTCCTGAAGTTATGGGAGTCGCCATCCGCAGAACGAGAGGAACTGTTGAAACGTTTCGATATGGAGTATGAGACAGGTCATATTGAAAGCAACTATCTCGTACATTCTTATACAAAAGGGCAAGTTGGTGGTAACCCTTACATTGTCATGGAGTATTGTCCTTATGGTGACCTAATGACAGCAGCCGAAAAGGAAAGTGTCGATTTTGCTGCGGTAGGGCGTGATGTACTTTATGGACTTCGTGACTTGCATCGGCGAGGAAAGGTTCATCGTGACTTGAAACCAGAAAACGTCCTAATGCGAGAAAATGGAACGGCGATACTTACTGATTTCGGAATATCAGGCGACCAAAACAATCGACTTACTCAACGAGGTATATTTGGTATCCCACAACAACAGTTTGGTACATTTCCTTATATGCCTCCTGAGCAAATAAATCCAAGGAGAGGCAATGCTACTGTACTTCCGACTACAGACATATTTTCTTTTGGTGTCATGATGTATCAACTTCTTACTTATGAGCTACCATTCGGTGAATGTGCTACGGAAGCCGACTTGCCTGCCTATGTGGAACGAGGACGTAAGGGAATGTGGAATCGAACACTTTTGCAACAAGTGCCAAATGGACTCCAATGGGAGAAAATGGTGGAAGGCTGTTTGATACCTAATTTCAAGGAAAGGCTTCAGAGTGTTGATGATGTGCTGGCGCTAATGCCGCAGTCTGTTAAGGCAAAAGGTTATCGGCCAACCTTGAAAACTTCGTTTGAATCATGGAATCAAGGGGATAGTGGTATTCAACTGCATATAATGCAAGGAGAAGAGTATGGCAATATATATAGGTTGGATGATATGGTAAATGGTGTATGCCGTTTGCTGACGATGGGAAGAGAGGACGATGAAGTTGTCAATTCCATACCGATAAAAGATACCTTGAATGCTTACATCTCTCGTTGTCATTGTACTTTGGAACAGAATGCCGAAACAGGACAGTGGATTATACGCGATGGGCAATGGCGCAATCGGCAATGGAAAAATAGTATGAATGGTACTTATGTTAATTCTACGGAAGTGGGGTGTCATGGCTTTGTGCTACAAGTGGGAGACATCATAACCATTGGTGATACTAAATTACGTGTGGAAGGTTATCCGAAAGTAAACTTTAGAAAGTATTCTTTTAAAAATAAGTGGGACACTTAAAAATAATAAAAATATGACTCAACCAACTCAACGCTATAAGCGAACACTCAAAGGCTCTATTGGAGCCGGTGTGCAGTCTGTGCTAGGCTCAGACCGTCGTTTTTATATCTTGGAGCACAAGATTTCTTCTAAGTATCACAAAACTGGTGAAAATCAGCAGATTATTGTTGACCAGATAGAACTCGGAAGAGCTTCAACTTGCCAAGTTCGATTTGATGAATCGTTTCCAACAGTTTCTCGTCGTCATGCAGCTATTGTGCGAGATGGGGACAATTGGAAATTAGTTCAGTTGTCGCAGACCAATTCGACATTCCTTAATGGTCATCAAGTCCAGAAAGAATGGTATCTCCAGAATGGTGATGAAATCCAACTTTCTGTGAATGGTCCCAAAATGGGGTTCATTACTCCTGCAGGAAAGAAAGGTACGGTAGGATCACTTGGACTTACACGCCGACTATCTTTGTTTGGACAGCAAGCTTTGAGACCTTATAAGTATGCGATAGCAGTTTTGTCAATACTTTTAGTCCTATCTGTAGGTGGTTTGGGAACATGGAGCTATCTCCGCGGTAATGAATATGAGAGATTGATAGCGGAAGCTCAACAAAGACTAGAAACGTTAAAAGGTAAAAATGGAGAATTGGAGAAGCTTATGGCAGAATCTGCCAAAGAACAAAAAAGATTGGATTCTTTGTTAAAGATTAAACAACGTCCAATAAGAAAAACGGTTGTTGTACGTGGTGGGACAGGTACACATGTAGGGACGAGTGGTACTGGTGGTGAAGCTGCTAATTTACAGGCGTATGAGAAGAATATCTATTTTATTCAAGCTGTAGTGATGGCTGTATATAATGGTCAGAGAATACCATTGGAAACTTCTGATGGCGGCTATATAGGATGGACAGGTACAGGTTTCTTGTTGTCGGATGGAAGATTCGTGACCGCCAAGCATTGTGTGGAAGGTTGGAAATTCGATGTTGCTAGTTTTCTAAAGTCATATGTGTCGAAAATGAAAGACGATACACACGAAGCTCTTTTGTTGTCTGGTATGGCAGGAGAAAATGGAGTAAAATTAGTATCCTATATATTAGCTACTTCTCCTACGGATGAAATAAAACTACTATCAACAAACTTTAGGATGCCAATGAGTGAAGAAAGAACCATGGCTATAGATGAGGATGGCAAGATAAAAGTAAGAGTTTCCACAGGTGGTGGAAACGATTGGGCTTATGCTAGAGCAAACAAGAGTGGAAATATTCCTGGGGATGCTTCTTTGTCTTCTTCTTTACCAGCAGGGGTAAAACTTCAAGTGTTAGGTTATCCGCTTGGAATGAAAGCAGATGGAGGCTCTTGTCTTTATGGTTCTTGCCAGACATCCAGTAGAGGGTTAAAGGGTGGAGTTATCCTTATAACGGGTAATAATTACGAACATGGTAATTCTGGAGGTCCTGTTTTCTATAATGACAATGGTAAGCCGAAGGCTATAGGTATTGTATCTTTTGGTACAGGACAACATATGGGAGGTATTGTTCCACTTTGTAATTTAAGATGATAATTGATATGAAAAAGTTTTTTATTTCATTTTTTTGTTTTTTATGTGCTTCATTTTCATATTCTCAAAAGGTCATTCCAGGGCAAATCATCCGTGAAGATCTATTGAAAGGGATAGATAATGTAGGGCAAGCTTTGGATAAAGGTTTAGTGATAGATGCTGTGTGTTCTGCTTTTTTTCTTTCACGACAGAGTTTTCAAGTTGCCGATAAAAAGACTGGTGAATTATATGGACTGAATAATCATGACGAGTTCGGTACGGAAATCACATTCGGTGTAAAGTTGAGGGATGGTTTCTTGTTGACGGACAAAGCGGTTAGACCTTGGGAGTACAACTCTAAGTTTAATAGTTATCGGGATGGGTATAAGCCTGTTCCATATTTATCAGAATATACAGAACAAGGGGAAAAAACAGATTATGATTCTCTAACATATTCTCTGCAAGAGACTATGAACCCTTTAGAGGTTTATTGTTTTAAATCAAATATATTTAAAGGAAAAGGCTTGGATTATGATATAGCAGAAGGTGTTCAAAAGGGATGGGTAGTTTGGGCTTATACTGATAAGGATGCTGATTTGAATAAAACGGCTAAGTTGTCTTTTGTTTACATAGAAAAAGAACTGAATGTGGCAACAGATGGAAAGGAAAGTGTGTTGCCACCAAAAGATAAAAATATCCTTGGTGGTATTTTCATTGTACCAAGCGTAACAGGTGTAGGTGTAGTGAAGTTCTTGCTTTGTGGTATAATAACAGAGAAGGAAGATAAATGGAATGTTTCATTTCCTTTTGTTGGCATAAAAGAAAATGATGGATTGCAAAAGAAAAGTAACGTTGAGCCAAATGTAACTAAAGATAGTTTGACTCCTGTTGAAGATGATGTCTATGTAAAGAAAGGCAATAAGAAACAAAACAAGAAAGGCAAGAAATAATGGCAGAGCATATTATTTTTCGTATGGCGGCATGGACGGATGCTGCTGGTAAGTACGACCCGAAAGCCCCTCTAGAAGGCAATGAGGACAACTATTATGTAGATGATGACTTAGGAGATAATACTCCTAGTCATTTAATTGCCGATGAAGACATCTTGCTTTCTGATTGTGGCATGTTGATGGCTGTCGCTGATGGCATGGGTGGTATGAATGCAGGGGAGGTTGCCTCCCAGATAGCCCATGACACGGTGGCAGAGTTCTTTGCCCCAGGAAAGATAACGGAACAGTTGGCTGCAACCCATGAAAGCCGTAGCCGTTATTTGGAAAAGGTGATTCGAGAGACTGACCACCGTATCAAAGAGGATGCTCGGAGCAATAGCGAACATGAAGGGATGGGTTCTACACTCATTATGGCATGGATAGTAAACGGCGAGTTGACACTAACTTGGATTGGTGATAGCCGTGCGTATCGTTTTAATCCAGTAACAGGTATCGAACCGTTGTCAATAGACCACTCTTATGTACAGGAATTAGCCAACAAAGGTATCATTACATACGAGCAAACTTTCGAGCATCCGCAAGGAAATATCATTACTCGAAGTCTTGGCGATACAACTCAAAAGGCTAAGCCAGAATCACGTTTGTTTGAAGTGTGTGACAATGACATCATCTTTCTTTGTAGTGATGGCTTGAGTGGTGTGTTGCGTGACAAGAAAACGTATGATGAAAATGGACAGCTTTATCCTGGTGATAATCTTGAAGACATTATTAGAAACCATCAAGAATCTCTTCGTGAATGTAGAGAGGCTCTGTGGATAGCGGCAGAGAAGGCTGATTGGTATGACAACGTAACTGTCATTCTTTGTAAAATATGTTCTGGGGCAGGTGATTGTGTGGCTAAGGAGAGAACGAAGGGAGCAGTAGGCTCTGTAAATCTCCAAGAAAAACCACTTAATAAAACTTTTGATGGATTGACGATTCGGGTTTCACGAAAAAAGATGGTGTTGGCTTCTGTATTTGGTTTCTTACTAGTCTGTGGTATGTTAGCAGGCTTGCTCTTTCACGGAAAAGGAAAGAAGAATGTCGAAACTCCATATAAGGTACAGTCTGTTGATTCAACAAATGTCAAGGAAAAAGTTGATACAGTGGATGTTGCTCCACAGAAAAAGAAGATAGAAGCTAAGAAACTTCAGAAAACAGAGAATAAGGAGCGTAACGAACTAAAAAAGAATAAGCAACAAGAAGTAAAGAAAGAGGCTAAGCAAGAAGTAAACAAGCCTTCCAAAACGAGTAAGACGGGTGGCTTTAAGTTGGTTCCAATGGAAAATGGTCAAGACAAACTGACTCCTGTTCCTGCCAAAGGTAGCAATAAAGATGAAGTTACACCAGTGAAGAAAAAACAAGAACAAAGCAAGTAACTATGGTTGAGATACAACAAGGTGAAGAAATTAATGGTCGTTATGTGCTGAAAGAGTACAAGGGACGTGGTACGTTCGGGCAAGTATGGTTGGCCTATGACAAAGCCAAGGACGAAAATGTAGCCATTAAGTTTTATGTGGCTCTTGACCACAAAGGCCGTGAGGAGTTTATACAGGAATACCGTATAGCTGCTGGTCTTGAACATCCGAATCTATTGGTGACAAAGGACTTTGGGGTGTGGCAAGATTATCCTTGGCTGACGATGAGGTTTTGTGACTCAGGTTCTGCTGGTGATATGGTTGGTACACTCAGACCGACATCGGAAGATGAACGTACAATATGGCGATTTATCCATGATGTGGCAGCAGGACTTGCCTATCTGCACCATGTCAAGCCTGAGCCTATAGTCCATCAAGACATCAAGCCGGACAATGTACTGATAGCTTCGGATGGAACTTTCCTCATAACAGACTTTGGCATCAGTAAGCGAATACGCAATACGATGAGCAAGCAATCGACTCGGGCTTTGAAGGCTGGTGCACCAGCCTATATGGGGCCAGAGCGTTTTTCTGCCAATCCAGAACCCATTCTGGCAAGTGATGTATGGTCTCTTGGTGCATCTATCTATGAACTTACAGAAGGGGAACTGCCCTTTTCTGGTATGGGTGGCGTGATGATGAACCAAGGGGCGGAGATTCCATTGCTTGGTGCTGGATGGTCTAAGAATCTCAATGACATCATGCGATGGTGTCTGGAAAAGGAAACTTGGGATAGAGCTAGGGCTGACCAAGTGGAAAAAATAGCCAAGGAAGTTATAGATTCACAAGGTGAGGTATGCGTTGAAGAACTCATCGCAAATATGAAAGGGAAAGCAACATCCACTGTAAAAGGTGAAAAGAGTGATCCAAGGGCAACCAATCCTCATGTAAGTGGAGCTACTGGCAATACTCAGAGTGAAAGCAAGCAGGAAATAGATGAACATGTCAACAATTCTGAGCCTATTGCTTCAAAAACTTGGTGGAAGAAACCTTTAGTTGGGTTGACTGCTGTTGTAGTTCTTGCTTTGGCTGTATTCTTCGTATGGAATGGAACTCGTGAAGAACAACCAAAGGGGAATACTGTTAAGGTGGTAAAGGAAGTGACGCCTGCGAAATCGCCTGAGGCAACAAAAAAGAAGGTTGTGGTAACTAAAGAAGAGAAAAAAACAGGTTCTGCAATCGCAAAAGTAAAAACTAAGTCTGTAAGGGTAGTTGCACCAAAAGTTGAAACTCCGTCCAGTACTGCTAGACAAGGAACTCTTTCTCTAGGATATGCAACTTGGGAAGGAGCTATAAAGAGTGGAAAGCCTGATGGCAGGGGGACAATGAGGTTCTCTTCAAGTCATCGTATCGACTCTCGTGATCCTAAGGGGCGTATTGCTGAGGCTGGAGATAAAGTTGAAGGATCGTATGTCAATGGGCATCTGAGTTTTGGCAAATGGTATAAATCTGATGGAACTACAGAAACAATCATGTTAGGAGAATAAAATGATGAGACGATTACTATTATTTATGACAATAAGTCTGTTCTGTTGTGCCGTGTCTTCGGCACAACAAACTGATTCCAAGCGTAAGTCCATGGAGGATGCTTTCATCGAACAGATGAAGATGGCTGCCAAGATGGATGTTTTGTCACGTATCAAGAATGATTCTACGGTGATGAGTCGTGTGGAAGGTGAAAATTATTATGTGCATCCTGGAGAGACTTACATCGTTGACGGTATTTCTACTGCTACGTATTATGAGCGTAAAGGCAAAAGTTTTATTCCTCTTTGTGATGCAAAATATCCTAAAGAAACAATTGCCAATCGGTTGCTCCTACCGAATAGGGAATTGCCTGATGGTAGTATCAAGTTGACTTTTCAAAAGTATCGTTATCAAAAGGATAGTGTAAACATTCAATTCAAGCAATTGATGACTTTTTGTAGAAACAAAGGCTATGAAATGTTTGTTGGCATAGAGAGTATGGGTAAGAAAGAGATGAAAGTTGATTTATTTCTTTTCAACAATGAAAACAAATGGCTTCATGTCCTAAATCTATCCTGGCCTATCAAGAAAGTTGCAGATAAAGGTCTTGTTGTTGAGGGGGTGGCATGGCTATTTATTCCAACATCAAATGTTCGGCAACTGATGGGAAAGGAACTGCCAAAGGATTTCATGGATAAATTGAAGAAGAAAATAAAGAAATAGCGATATGAGAAAATTGTTGTTAGTTTTTATGGGGGTACTCATGACTGTGAGTATTTTGGCGCAAGAAGTCTCATTCCATTTTACAGATGGCATCTATAATGCAGCATTGAAATCAAGAATGGAGCGTAATGCTTCCGCCTTACTGACTGAGATAAATCAGGCAGCGGAGCAGGGGCGTTCTTTACAATTAAATGGAAAGGTGGGAATGGAAGCTGCTGAACGCCTTGATATGTTGTGGGAAAATTTCGGTTTTGTATGTCAAAGCAACGCTAAAAGCATTTGCTATGGACTAACGAGTGGTTATCAAGCACGAGGTATTCAGGCGACGGTTACTCGACAACCTGATGATTGTACAGACCCGAAGACAAGAGAGTTGACCATTTCTTTTGATAAATCGGGAAATGTCACACGTGTTGGCTTTGCTCTCTTGAACAATCATCTTTCTGTAGCAAAGAGAGAGCAGGAAGTGTATGATGTGCGCCGAAAGAACGAAATCTTGAAGTTTGTCGAGGATTTTCGCAATTATTATAATGAGAAGGATTTGGAGTCTTTAAGAAAGATTTATAGTGATGATGCTCTCATCATAACAGGTAGGGTGGAAACTCGTAAAGAATCGGGTGACTTTAGTCAACAGATTAAAAAGAGAACAACCTATACAGTTCAAGATAAGGAAGGGTACTTGAATAATTTGGCTATGTTGTTTAGAAACAATAAGTACATAGATGTTTCTTTTGATGAGATAATGATATCGCCTGCTAATTCGGAAGCAATGAGTAATTATTATGGTGTAAACCTTATTCAGCATTGGAAGAGTAAAAACAAAAGCGGAAAGGAATATGAAGATACAGGGTATCTGTTTCTGCTTTGGGATTTCAATGAAGACCCTCCAGTCATTCATGTCAGAGCTTGGCAACCTAAAGATACACCTGATGATGATTTCATAATGGTAGATGATTTTAGATAAACTGATTATAAACAAAAAATGAGTATTATGATTAAAGCGTTTTTAATGAAGACCTTGGCAATAGGTCTGTTAGCTGTAGGCTTCTCTAGCATGGAAGCAAATGCACAGCAAGCTGCTTTAGGAAGAGAATTGAAAATAGTCTCTTTTACTGAAGCTGACAAAAGTGATTTTGATGTCACCACACCGTCAAATTTCTCTGGAAAGTTGGCAAACTCAGCCTTGGTAAAAGTCTTTATGCCAGGAGAAGTGGAATCAACGGACCCAAGACCAACAAAGTCGATAGATAGAAAGTTGTCTCCTGGTGGAGGTGGGTATGCCAATTATATTTGGGTAGAGCAACATAGTAATAGCCTACGTATTGTTCCTAAAGGAAATTTATATCAGTCTCTGTTAATTAATTTCTCGGAATATGGAATTTCTAAATATACAGTTCGTAACAAGAAAGGTGGCTTGCAAGCAGGAAAAGTCTATCGTCTTGTACTTCGTGACCCTGCTCCTGTTCTTATAGATACACAATTGCCTGGTGCTTACGCCGTTATTAATGGAGATACGAAGAAGCACTATGCCGACAGCAATGGTAGAATAACGATAGAAAATGCTCCGTCTGGTGACCATGTAGCAACTATATATGCTGCTGATGGAAGTGTTCGTGGTACTGTAGATATAAAGGATGATACAAAAATCTACACCCATGATAGTAGAGCAAAATACACTCTCAACTTAAAAACAAAGCCAGAGGGGGCACGATTGGTTATCAAAGATGGTGAAATGGAAATGGATTACCAACCTAATATGCAACTTGCTGAAAAGGCATACGAGGTGATTGCCTATTTCCCTGGAAATCCTGATGCAGTGAAGAATATGATAACATTGCATGGAAATACAACCAAAACTATCTATAATACCAAGACCTATACTGTTACGCCAATGTATAATGGTAAGCAGGCTGGTACAAGTGCTTCTGTTTTTGAAAACAATAATATGCTAAAAAATACAGACGAGGGTGTAGTAGTAAGTGGAAACTCCTATGAAGTTACCCGACCTATAGGTCAAACTTTTAAGTATTATGCAACTTACTATGGACAAAAGTCAAGAACAAAATCTATCAAAGTAAGTGCTAATATGCCGTCAGATATACAGTTGGCAGTAGAGACACGCAAGGATTTCCAATGGCCTTGGGAAAGAGAGTATAGTCCTACTCCTGTTGATATCTCTGTTGGATATGTTCAGAAACAGATTGTTACTTCAGGAAATGGTGAGAAAGTAAAGGAGTCTCCTGCGTGGTTTGAAGGTGACAGCAAGTGGTTGCGTGGTTTCCAGATAGGTGTCGGTGTGCATCCTTGCTTTAAGTTTGGACTTGGATTCTACTCTGGTGTTTATTACGAAATGTATATATCTTCGAATGATGAATATGATTGGAGTAGCTTCCAAGAGCACAATATTTATATACCTGCTCATGCTTTGTTCCGATTCCCATTTGGAAACAAAGTGGCATTGTGGGTACATGGCGGTCTCGGATTCAATATTGGTATTGCAGCATCATATAAGGCTGATGATTCTGACTATAATGAGGACATAACAGATTATTATGGGGAACCAGTGTTCAACACTGATAGTTATGACATCTATGGTCCAAAACGTTTGAATATGACAGCAGAAATAGGACTCAATATGCGAATTAAAGGTTTTGCCTTAGGCGCAACTTATTCAAAGGGTATTACAAATAATGAATGTTACCAAGATGTTGGTGATGGATATAAGACACGAATGAACAAATGGGCTTTCAATGTTGCTTATACATTCTAAATCATTTATAAAAAATGCTCCACGTTTTTATGTGGAGCATTTTTTATGTTATGACAATTCAAGGAGAGAGGTTATTATGGGGTCACTTCCTGTTTTCTAATATTCGTTTGATTCCCTTGGATTCTTCCCAAAGTTTATTAGCCATGCTATCCTTGTAAGCAGCCATTTCAAGCATTTCATGGTGGCGACGAATAGAATCCTCGTAAACAGCGACACGATTTCTCACATCATTTATTACATTTTCGTCTCGGCATACAGAGAAGTTCTTTTCGATGTAGCGAATGTTCGGGTCGTC
>JAUNIZ010000110.1 GCA_030523165.1 Prevotellaceae bacterium | reverse complement strand
AACTTTCAATCCGTAACTCAACTGAGTCTTAATTTTTTTTAGTGGACACTAGTGAATCTGAACATAACAAGATTTTAAGTTTTTAATTATTCAACATGAGATAGCCATGTTGACGCAAGCTCTCTAAGGAATCGTTGCACCATTAATGTCTTAAAGAAAAGCGATGATGTCTCTTGACTATCAGCGACTTTCTATTCTCAGTTTTACCTTCTTTGCGGCATCGCGCATTTTCTGTTTCGGGATGAACTGTATTTTAGGGGTATTAAGGGCGGCATCCACTGTTACCTCATCTGCCGAGTCCATATATTTTGAGGAGACGGCAACTCGCAGTCGCCCAAGATCGGCGAGATCCACGCTCATTCCCTGTTCCAATGCGTCACATACTACGTTGCATAGGCTGATTATGGCGTTGCTTACGTCGCCTGCCGACAGTGAGGTCTCTCGCACTATGCGTTCCACTACCATTTTGTTTGTCATCAACTGCTGCGACTTTTGTTGCGCATAATATACGGTCTGTCCTTTTCTTTTGCCTACAGGCTGCACTCTCGATTTGATTTTGAAATCAACCATAGTTCATTTATTTTTAAGTATTTATTATGGTGTTAAAACACCTTGTTTGCCTATCTCCATTTCCATACATGCAAGTATCTTCATTGATACCATTACAAGGGTCTTCGTTGTCGTCCCTAGATAGTCTTCATAGTGACCCTTGCAAGGGTCACTGTTGCCACCCTTGCAAGGGTCAGCATCGACACCCTTGCAAGGGTGACGATTGCCGTTCCTCGGTAGTCGTTATTGACACTCATGCATGGGTTATAGACATTGCATGTCGCAAAGGTATAAAATCTTTATGATATTGCATTGTTTTTTGTTGCTTAATTGTAAAAAAACTGGTTGTGCCGGATAAGAGTCTGTTCTGACGATGATGTGCTTTTGTCTGTAACGGTACTTCATATAAAAACACCCCAAAAGTTAGACAAAAACTTTTGGGGTGCAGTTCAATTATGGTACAGCTCCGTCTGTATATGGTATGCCGATACCTTTCTTGTGTCTTCCGCTTACTTGTCCCTTCTTGATTTGAACAAGCCGAGCGAGTGTCTTGTTTTTCTGTTTGTCTGCTCAGGTGCAAGGCTTCTTGACTTTGCGCTTGCTTTTGACCCTGACGAGAAACTGCCCTCTGGATAGTATGAGTATGATGTGTTTCTGTATGAACCGTTGTTGTAAGAGTAAGATGAGGTTGCTACAGACCCGTTGCTGTTGAGTGTGTATTTGTATTTGTATGAGTCTGTATCTGTTTCTTGTGTATCCTCGTCTTCGTATGTGCAGACGTATGTAGCGCTGACTGGATGATATTCGCCTGCCACACCGAGGTATCCTAAGAAGAACAGGAAGTCCAGGTCTTCAATAGACTGTGCGAAATAGTTGTTGGTGTACTGTCTTGTGACATTTGGATACAGGCTTGTGTCGTAGTCGTTTGTTACAGTCTCAGTCTCCTCTTCCCCAGAGTCGTTGTATTTGTACACGACTTTTACCAGATTGCCGTTGCTCCATGTAAGATGATATTCTATATGAACCGAGCCTTTCTCTGTCTCTCCGTCCTCATAGTATGTCCATGAGCCTGAGCCAGAGACCTTTGTGAGGTGTCCGCTGCCGTCATAGGAGAAGGAGTATGTTCCGCTGCTGCTCTCATAGCTGCCGTCGCTCCAAGTGTCGTAGATGCTTTCCTTCATCTTCGTGATATATCCTTTTCCGTTCAGGCTGATGTTTGACAGTTCAACCTTGGTCGTTCCATACGATTCGTTGCTCTCGTGAGTGATGGTGAAAGGGTTGTAGGTGAAGTTGTAATCATCGGTGTAATAGCTGCATGATGTGACTTTGCCTGACGTGTCGTATGCGAAGCTCAGGCTGCCCACCTGCTTCAGGTAAATTGACGTTCCGTCTGTTGTGGTCAAGACGCCAGCCTTGTCGCTGCCGTTGGACGAGCCTCCGTTGTCATCGTCATCGTCACCGCATGATGCAAGGCCAAAGCACGCTATTGCGACCATTGAGAAAATAACACAAGTCCGAGTCTTAAAGAGACTCCCGAATAATTTTCTTTTCATAATCTTTCAGTTTTTGTAAGTTAAATATTATGTTTCTATAAAATGCTTTTCATGTCTTTTGTGTATGCAAAGATAGAAAAATTGTGCGACTCTGTCAAATGCCATTTCAGGGAAATGTGAACGTTTTGCTCTCTAGTGTGTTTATTGTGTCGATAATAGTGCTTATGTGGAATTAAAAAATTATCCGCCTGATGCATAACTGTGCTTTCTTTTCAAAAAAAAACATCGTATCCGTCACATAAGGAGAAAGAAAAAAGCGGTCATTGGTTTGATGTTCCCAATGACCGCTTTTTCTGTATTTTGTTTTTGTCTTATTGCTTAATGTTAGCTTCTTCCAAGTGGTAACCGAATTTCTTGTCGGCAGCTTTCAGCATGAAAGAAATGACAAGCGAAAGTATGGCTATGCCTGTAAATACACACATAGGCAGTGTATAGTCATAGATATTGGTAGTAATGCCATTGGTAATCTGTGTTCCTGTTATGCAATACTCATCCAATATGAAACCGATAAGTGCAGGGATGCCCCACAAACCGATGTTCTGTATGAAGAAAATCAATGCGTAAGCGGTTCCGAGCTGCTTTACAGGGAATATCTTTGCAACGCTTGGCCACATTGCTGAAGGCACGAGCGAGAAGGCGATACCTAGAACTATCATTAGTATTATGGCTACCCATGACGAATGAATAAACGGCAATGCATAGATGCAATGAACGAAAATAAGCATCGTAGAGCCAAGCATCATGATTGAAGCAGCCTTTCCTTTCTTGTCAATCATGCCTCCGAATACAGGTGTAAGGAACAATGCGCCAAGTGCAGGAAGTCCGGCAAATGTTCCGGCAAGGTCTTCGTTCACTCCGTATTTGGTTATCATCAGTTCTGTTGCGAACTTCTGGAACGGGAACACACAAGAATAGAATAATACGCAGAGCAATGCGATAAGCCAGAAACCAGGATTCTTTACAACTGCAAGAACATCCTTGAAAGAGAACTTGTCCTCTGGCGATGATTCTGTAGATATCTTTACCTGCTTGTCGAGCTTTCTGTCCATGATGCTGAAAGCAATAAATGCTATCAATCCGCCGAGCAGCAATACAGCACCGATCAGCAGCGGTGTGTCAAGGTTGTAGCTGCGTGCTATTGGTATTGCGATAGCGTATGCAGCTTGAGAACCGATACGTGCCAATGCCACCTGAACACCCATAGCCAATGCAAGTTCCTTGTCCTTGAACCATTTTGCAATGATCTTACTTACCGTAATACCTGCTACTTCTGCTCCGACACCGAATACAGAATAACCGGCAGAGGCGAGGAATACATCGAGTTTGTATCCCCACAACATCTCGCTAGTGCCACCGTATGTTGTTATAGCGATGTATTCTGCAGCTGTACCGCCTACCATTAATACCGTTGCAAGTATTCCTGTAAAACGGATACCGAAACGGTCAAGAATCAGACCGCCCCATATAAGCATGAGCAGAAATACGTTCAGGAAACTATATGCGCCTGTAAACATTCCGAATTCGCTGCTTGTCCAATGCAGTTCTCCTTCGAGCATGCTCTTCAGCGGAGCCATTACGTCATTTACATAGTAAGCCGCCATCATCGTAAACGCTACGATAAATAGGGCAGACCATCTTGCCCAAGGCTTGTCATTGAGTTTTGTTGTCATTTGTATGCTATTTATTTTTATGTTTGTCTTTATATCTTATTAATCAGATATATACTTATTCACAATAAAGTTATTATCCCTTTGATTTGATTATTCAATATTCTCAATCTTATTTCTTCAGCCACTTGTCAAGCCAGTTGAAGTATGTACGTTGCCAAAGAATACCGTTCTGTGGTTTGAGAACCCAGTGGTTTTCATCAGGGAACAGGAGTAATTCTGCAGGAATGCCTCTCATGCGGGCTGCATTGAATGCTCCGAAACCTTGGTTGGCGTTGATACGATAGTCCTTTTCTCCGTGTATGCACAAGATAGGAGTGTCCCACTTGTCAACGAAACGGTGAGGAGAGTTCTCGTATGTCTTTTTAGCGTTGGCAGACAAATCCTTGTTCCAGAAAGCGTCTTCATATTCCCAGTTGCTGAACCACGCTTCTTCTGTATCAGTGTACATAGATTCAAGATTGAAAGCACCGTCATGTGCAATGAAGCACTTGAAGCGCTTGTCATGATGACCAGCAAGATAGTAAACGCTAAAGCCACCGAAACTTGCACCTACAGCACCCAGACGGTCTTTGTCAACGAACGGCAGATTCTCGCAAGCGTCGTCGATAGCGCTAAGATAGTCGTTCATGCACTGACCTGTCCAGTCGCCTGAAATCTGTTCGTTCCATTCGCTACCGAAACCAGGCAGACCGTGACGGTTAGGCGCAACGATAACATATCCGTTTGCTGCCATTATCTGCATATTCCAGCGATAGCTCCAGAACTGAGATACAGGGCTTTGAGGTCCACCTTCGCAGAACAGAAGAGTAGGATACTTCTTGTTTGCGTCGAAATGTGGAGGAAGTATTATCCATGTAAGCATATCCTTACCGTCAGTAGTCTTTACCCAGCGTTGCTGAATCTTGCCGAAAGTCATCTGGTCATACAGATGCTTGTTCTCGAAAGTTATCTGTTCTACTTTAGCTTCCTTTTCCTTCTTTGACGGAGTAACTACATATAGTTCTGCACCCTGTGACATGCTATGACGCTCTGCAAGCAGTTTCTTTCCGTTGTTCAGAAGCTGTACTGAACCGTAGTCATACCATCCGTCTGTAAGTTGCATTACTTCACCTTTCAGATTAGTCTTGTATATGTTTTCACAACCGTGCCATACACTGAGGAAATACAATGTCTTTGAGTCTTCTGCCCAGCAGAAACCGTCAACGTTTGAATCGAAAGATTCCGTTACATAGCTCTTTTCGCCTGTAGCAATGTTATAGACGCAAAGGCGGTTGCGGTCGCTTTCATATCCGTTGCGAGGCATACTCTGCCATGCTATGTATTGACCGTCAGGAGAGAAACTTGGATTTGTGTCATATCCAGGATTGTTCTTCAGATTATCTTCTGCGTTGACAGCCTGGTCTTTCATTGACTTTGTAGGGTCAATAGCCGGCTCTTTATAGCCTTCAGGCTTGCAAAGGTTAACCGTTGTCTTGGTATCTATATTATATAGGTATATGTCAGTGTCTGTAGATATAGCGTATTCAACACCCGTTTTCTTGCGTGAAGTATATGCTATAGATTTTGAATCTGTGCTCCATGCAATCTGTTCTATGCCACCGAATGGCTTTACTGGGCATTCGTAAGGTTCGCCTTTCATTATATCAATGCCTGCGTCTATACCTTCAGCAGTAACGTTGGCAACAAAAGGGTGGGGGATAGACTCAACGTATTCATCCCAATGGCGATAGTTGAGGTCAGTGATAAGCCTACCTGTAGCCTTAGGCAAATCAGAAGGATTCTCCTTTATGCTCTCATGGTAAGGTATCTGCTTGATAAGCACAACATGCTTCTCGTCAGGAGAAAACATATATCCGTCAATTCCTGTCTTGTCATTAGACAGCTGCTTTCTGTCTGTTCCGTCAGGATTCATAGACCATATCTGACCGTCAGAGATGAAAGCGATTCTCTTTCCGCCTGCTATCCATGCCGCGTCAGTTTCGTTCTTAGCGGTAGTGGTAAGCAGAGTGTTGTTCTTTCCGTCAGAGTCCATTATGTATAGAACATGGTGGCTCTTGTTTTCCTTAACGCTGTAGTAGCCTACCTGATAAACGATTTTCTTACCGTCAGGTGATGCCTGTGAGCTTGCAATACGTCCCATTGCCCACAACGCTTCAGGCGTCATAAGGTCGCTTTTTAGTGTGATGTTGCTTTTTCCTATAGGAGTCATATTGTCCTGGGCGTTTGTTTGAATGCAGCCTAAAGTCATTGCGGCTGCAAGAATTATAGCTTTGTTCATAGAAAGGGTTGATTTTAATGTGCAAGGGCAACCCTGTTCGAGTTGCCCCTACAAATGTTATTCTAATATTTATTTGTTCCTTCGGTTGCGTTCTTGTGCTTCACGCTGCCTCTTCAACTCTTCTGCCTGCTTCTGCATAGCCTCGAGTCGAGCTGCAAGACCGCTCATTTTCTTAGGATTGTTCTTGTTTTCCTGATAGCGGGCTTCAAGAATGCTAAGCAGTTTCTCGTCGTTTGTCGTCTTGCGCAATGTCCACATGATAGCTGCGCTGAAGAACAACGACACGAAATAGTAGAAGTTAAGACCTGCCGAATAGTCGTTGAACATGAAGAAGAACATCACTGGCATGAGATACATCATCCACTGCATCATCTTCATCTGTTCTGCCTGCTGTCCTACCATCTGGTCTTTCTGCTGGCGCATTGTCATGATAGAGTATAGAACGTTTGCCACGCAGAACAATATACAGGTAAGACTCAAGTGGTCGCCTATGAGCCAGATATTGGTATGCCACTCTATGATAGGGTCATAGGTAGAGAGATCGTCTATCCACAAGAAGCTTTCACCGCGAAGCTGTATGGCGTTAGGCACGAAGTTGAACATTGCAATCCAGATAGGCGCCTGTATCAGCATAGGGAGACATCCGCTAAGCGGGCTTACACCATATTTAGAATAGAGTGCCATCATTGCCTGCTGCTTCTGCATTTGGTCTTCTGGCTTGTTATACTGCTTTGTAGCTTCCTCAAGTTTCGGTTTCAATACACGCATCTTTGCCGATGACATGTAGCTCTTCTTTACCAACGGGAATGTGATAAGCTTGAGAAGCAATGTTATAAGTATAAGTACAATACCCATATTGATATTAAGACCAGTCAGCCAGTCGAACACGTACAGTGTGAACCAACGGTTTATTATACGGAACAACGGCCAGCCAAGATATACAAGGCGCTGCAGCTCAAGATCTTTGTTGAACGAGCTTTCCTTCTCCATTTTCTGTAGCAGACGGAAATCGTTCGGACCATAGTAGAACTCAAGTTCTGTAGGCACTTTGCCTGTAGGGTCGAATGCTGTCTTAAGCTTTGCCTCGTATTGTTTCAGATATCCAGAGCCCTTTTCCTGTGGTATGCTGGTCATCATGGAGTTTGCGCCGAGGTCGTTCTTGGCAATCATTACCGCGCTGAAGAACTGGTTCTTGAACGCTACCCAGTCGATAACGTCTTCTACCTTCTCGTCTTTCACTTCCTTTCCTTCGTTGATATAGTCAGTGCCACCATCCTTGAAATGGTAAGTCAGAGACGCATAGCGGTTTTCAAAAGTGAAACCTTTTTCCTGCTGACGGCAGTTTTCTGCCCATTCTATATCAATGCTGTTGTAGTTAGGAGCAAACATTCCGCTCATGCCGTTAGCCTGCAATGACATGCTTAGCATATAGTTGTCGTTCAGCTTATAGTCAAGAACAAGGCTCTTGCCGTTGCCTGCTATAGCGGTCATGGTAACAGTTGAGTCGGTAACGTTTGACGGAGTGAAGTACAAGTCATCGGTTATGATGTTTGTCTCCTTGCCTGCCAGCATGAAATTCAGAGACTGGTCTTTACCGTCAAATAGAGTAACCTGACTGTTGTCATTGTAATCTTCAAAGCCTTTGATTACCGCTTTCTTTACGACACCGCCCTTTGTGCTGAGCGTAAGTTCTATCTTTGAATTCTTGAGAGTAATGTCTTTAGCCACTCCGTTAAGAGCCTGATAGAACACAGCCGATGTATCTTTTGCCGCAGCAACGGCGTTCAGACTGTCTGCAATCTTGTCGGCTTTCTGTTTCTGTTCAGCTTTCTTCTGGGCAATAGCCGTTATTGAATCCTGAATCCTCTGTTGTGCAATCTCTTCCTCTGAAGGCTGAGTGTACCAGCTATAACCTATTAATATGGCGGCTATTAGGACAAAGCCTATTATTGTATTTTTATCCATCTCGTGATATTATAAGAATTACGATTTTAAACTTTAACCTTTGTTTTTCTTTTCAATAGCTGTCTTTACAAAATCAAGGAACAACGGATGAGGGTGAAGCACGGTGCTTGAATATTCTGGGTGGAACTGCGTTCCGATATACCATGTCAAGCCCGGTATTTCAACAATCTCTACCAAGTCGCTTTCAGGGTTGCGGCCTACACATTTCATTCCTTCACGCTCATACTCCTGCTCGAAGTCGTTGTTGAACTCATAGCGGTGGCGATGTCTTTCCTGAATGTGCTCTTTCTTGTAGATGTCGAATACGCGTGAACCTTGTCTTAATACACACTCGTAAGCGCCAAGACGCATTGTGCCTCCCATGTTTGTTATATTCTTCTGATCCTCCATGATGTCTATAACATTGTGGTCGGTCTTTTCGTCCATTTCGCGGCTATTGGCATCTTCATATCCCAATACGTTGCGGGCAAACTCTATTACCATCATCTGCATGCCTAAGCATATACCGAATGTAGGAATGTCGTGTGTACGGGTATAGTGTGCTGCAACAATCTTTCCCTCAATGCCTCTTTGTCCGAAGCCTGGGCATATAACTATACCGTCCATGTCCTTCAGCTTTTCAGCTACGTTCTCTTCATTGAGCTTTTCGCTGTTAATGAATGTTGCCTTAACCTTATAGTCATTGTATGTTCCTGCCTGTGAAAGACTTTCAAGAATACTCTTGTATGCGTCTTGCAAGTCATATTTACCTACAAGACCGATGTTTACGATTTCCGTAGCGTTGTGTCTGCGCTCAAGGAAAGAACGCCATGGGCCAAGCTCAGGAGTTTCTCCGATAGGCTCTCCCATCTTGCGAAGTATAGTCTCGTCAAGCTTCTGTTCAAGCATACGGACAGGCACCTCATAGATAGTAGGCATGTCAACGCTCTGTACGACGGCTTCAAAGTCGACGTTGCAGAAGTTTGCCACTTTCTTTCGTATATTGTCGCTGATAGGATGCTCTGTTCTAAGCACAAGGATATCAGGCTGTATACCGACGCTCTGAAGTTCCTTTACGGAGTGCTGTGTAGGCTTTGTCTTCAGTTCCTTTGCAGCTGCAAGATATGGTATATATGTAAGGTGTACGCAAAGCGCCCTTTTACCAAGTTCCCATTTTAGCTGACGTATACTTTCAAGGAAAGGAAGACCTTCGATGTCGCCCACGGTACCGCCGATTTCAGTAATCACGAAGTCATAGTTGTTCTTCTTGCCGAGAAGCATCACGTTACGCTTTATCTCGTCTGTGATGTGAGGAATGACCTGGATAGTCTTACCGAGATAGTCGCCTCTGCGCTCCTTGTCGATTACTGCCTTGTAGATGCGCCCTGTAGTAAGATTGTTTGCCTTAGTTGTCTGGATACCGGTGAAGCGCTCGTAGTGTCCTAAGTCGAGGTCTGCTTCATGTCCGTCAACTGTTACGTAACATTCTCCGTGCTCATAAGGATTCAACGTTCCCGGGTCAATGTTGATATACGGGTCGAACTTCTGAATGGTGATGTTATAACCTCTGGCTTGGAGTAGTTTGCCAATGGATGACGATATGATTCCTTTACCAAGTGAGGAAGCTACACCGCCGGTGACGAAGATATACTTTGTTTCTGCCACAATTATGATGTTTTAAATATTTAATTACCTATTAATAGAATACAAGGTGCAAAATTACGAAAAAATGCTGATACGTCAAAATTATAATCTCTTAAATTTCATTGTTGTGCTTCTGATGAAAAAAAACTGCAGATAATGGCATATTTTTTGATTTAATATTGCCTTTTTGGAAATTAATGCTAACTTTGCAGAAAATTATTCTGCATTCGGAAACAGGAAAGTCTTACAGATTCTGTCGTTTGCGTAATCTCATCATTTGCAAATTCTAGTATTTAGGTATGAAACTTAAACTTATATTGATTATTGTTTTATGTGGGTGTGTTACATTTGTGTCTGCAAAGAAGACACATGTACGCAATAACCGCAATAAGGAAGTTAAGGATGACACATTATTGGTAAAGTCGTATATGGATTCTCTTATGGTCTACAAGAGAATGGCTGATTCCCTGTCGAGAGTGAATGATTCTTTAATGACAGAGCGCAAACCCGATTCACGATATTTCAGACTTTTCGCTCCATTGACTTTTTACAATAACGTGGCTGGAAGCAGGCTTTCGTTAGAAGGTGCAAATGGCGAAGACGATGCTGATGAAGTAGTTAAAGGCATTGATCAGGCGCTACTTGCAATGTATCTGCGACATCCGGAATATGTTTCTAATACAGAAAATCAGGTTGAAAAAGTGGGCGAACTGCATGAAGAGATAAAGACACCTATACGAAATAAAGTGGAATTCTCTGAACCAAGCGTGCCTGTGCCAGAAGATGTGCCTACTACCCCTGTTGATATTGTTGTAAAGAAACCTAATTTCTGGACATATTCTGGAGAATATTATATGCAATTCCTCCAGAACTACATATCAAGCAACTGGTATAAAGGAGGAGAAAGTAACTACTCAATGGTGGCAAGCGCCATTTTCCAGGCAAACTATAACAACAAGCAGAAGGTAAAATTCGAGAACAAACTGGAACTGAAACTCGGTTTCCAGACTACTAAGGGCGACTCTCTGCATAGCTTGAAGACATCGGAAGACCTTATACGTTATACAGGAAAACTTGGTTTGCAAGCTACTAAAAACTGGTATTATACACTCCAACTCATAGCATATACCCAGTTTATGAGAGGCTACAAGAGCAACGACCCTGATGTTTATTCAGACATTCTGTCGCCTTTGAATACTAACCTCTCTATCGGTATGAGTTATACGGTAAAGGCTTTGAAGGGAAAACTTACTGGTTCTGTGCAGCTTTCACCAGTGGCATATAACTTCAGATACGTAGGTCGCAAGGCGTTAGCTACGCAATATGGTCTTGAAGAAGGCGAGCAAACCATGCACGATATAGGTTCTGAATGTACTGTAGACCTTACTTGGGCATTTACGAGCGATATAAAATGGAAAACCCGTTTCTATGCATATACGACATACAAGCGTACAGAACTTGAATGGGAAAACACTATTACATTCAGCATAAACCGTTACTTATCGTCAAACATCTTTATATACCCACGTTTCGACGACAGTTCTACAAAAGACGACAAGTACGGTTATTTCCAGCTTAAGGAATACGCTTCATTAGGATTCTCATATTCATTCTGACGAGTGTAACTATTTGATATATTGCCCATTCCATAGAATTATTCATTCATTGGAATGGGCTTTTGTCTTGTATCTATATTTATATATATTAGTTAATAACAAGTATAGAGTGCGAAACTATGCCGTTTCGGAGGTGTAAACAAGCC
>JAUNIZ010000109.1 GCA_030523165.1 Prevotellaceae bacterium | reverse complement strand
GACACGTTTACAAGTGAGAAAACGGCACTTTGCAATTCACAAAGACAATAATCAAAAACATTTATTTTAGCTTAAAAGGGCAAATATTCCGAATATTTTATGTAAGTTTGCAAATGCAAAGCTATTGCACCTATAAACTTTCCGATTATATTATGAAAGAATACATAGTTTCAGCACGTAAGTACAGGCCGATGTCCTTTGATTCCGTCGTAGGGCAAAGCGCACTAACAACGACTTTAAAGAATGCCGTCAAAAGCGGCAAACTGGCTCATGCCTATCTTTTCTGCGGGCCAAGAGGTGTGGGAAAGACCACTTGTGCGCGAATCTTCGCCAAGGCTATCAATTGCCAACACCCAACGGAAGAAGGCGAGGCATGCAACGAATGTGAAAGCTGCAATGCCTTTAACGAGCAGCGTTCATACAATATCTTTGAGCTGGATGCTGCCAGCAACAACTCTGTAGAGAACATTAAGGCTCTGATGGAGCAGACTAGAATACCGCCACAGATAGGAAAATACAAGGTATTCATTATAGACGAGGTTCACATGTTGTCTACTGCAGCTTTCAACGCGTTCCTAAAAACATTGGAAGAGCCTCCTGCGCATGTGATATTCATTCTTGCGACAACAGAAAAGCATAAGATTCTTCCTACAATTATATCCAGATGTCAGATATACGACTTCGAGAGAATGACCGTTCCTAATATCATTAACCATCTGAAAATGGTAGCTGAAAAGGAAGGAATCACATACGAGGAAGACGCTCTGAACGTAATTGCCGAGAAGGCAGACGGTGGAATGAGAGACGCTTTGTCTGTGTTTGACCAAGCTGCAAGCTTCTGTCAAGGAAACATTACATATAATAAGGTAATAGAAGACCTTAACGTTCTTGACACAGAAAACTATTTCAACATAATTGACCTATGCCTTGAAAACAAGGTAAGCGATGTTATGGTGCTTCTTAACAGCGTGATTAACAAGGGCTTTGACGGCGGTAACCTGATAAGCGGGCTTGCAGTTCATGTGAGAAACGTGCTTATGGCAAAAGACGAACAGACATTGCCTTTGCTCGAAGTGAGCCAACGACAGGTAGAGCGTTATAAAGAACAGGCTAAGAAATGCTCTTCTGATTTCTTGTATAAGGCATTGAAAGCCATGAACGAATGTGACATAAATTATCGTCAGAGCAACAACAAACGATTGCTAGTAGAACTGACTTTGATTGAAATAGCGCAGATAACGCAACCTGAAGACGACGGTTCGGCATCGGGGCATGGCCCTAAGAGATTGAAAACCCTGTTCAAAAGACTATTAGATGTTCAGTCTTCAACAGCCCAGCAGGTGGCTGTGGCTGAACCAACCGTTGCCCGACATACGCTTGCATCTAAGCATAAAGACGGCGATAGCAACAATAATGCATATACCCAAAGTGGAGACAATGGCACGAAAAGCCCCACTAACGTATCCGAACAAGCCAGCAAGCCCAGCGTAGCACCACCTCTAAGAGGCCTTAAACTCGGCAATATAGGCAAGTCTTTCGCCAATCTGAGAAAGAAAACTGAAGCGCCTAAAGAAGCCATTGAAGACGAAATCGAGGTAAAAGACGACTCTGCAAACAAAAGATTTACGGAAGAAGACCTCAACAGAGAATGGCTTTCCATGTGCAATAGAATGCCACGGGAAATGACGGGAATGGCTTCTCGCATGAAGAACATGCAGCCAAAGACACTCGATTACCCTAACATCGAGGTTGTAGTAGACAATCAGATTATATACGAAGACATATCAAAGATAAAGGGAAGAATACGTAACACGCTGGCTATCAGCCTTAAAAACACTGACATAACGCTATCTTTCAGAATAGCAAGACCAGAAGAAGTGAAGAAGATTCTTACCAATAAAGAACGCTTTGAGGAACTTAAAGAGAACAACAAGGCATTTGAAAAACTAAGCGATATGCTTGGTTTGGAAATATCGTAATATCAAGTCAATACAATACTATGTATTGATTCTGTATTATATAGGTGTTTATTCTATATAATATCAGGTGCCAATTAATAAAATATATAGGCGTTAACGGAAACGAAACCATTAACGCCTATTAAATTTAAATCAGGTTCATTCCTAACTTTGAGCATTGTTCATACATCTCGTCTGGCCATATACTTGCCTGTATCTCGCCGAGATGCGCTTTGTGAAGCAATACCATGCAAAGACGACTCTGGCCTATACCGCCTCCGATACTTTGAGGAAGCTCTCCAGAAAGCAGTTTCTTGTGGAAATAAAGATTAACTCTGTCTTCTGCACCTGCTATTTCAAGCTGACGCAGCAAAGCCTCTTTGTTCACACGAATACCCATAGAAGAAAGCTCTACTGCACGGTCAAGCGTAGGATACCATATAAGAATATCACCGTTAAGACCTTTCTTTCCGTCTTCGCTTTCCGTTGTCCAGTCATCATAGTCAGGGGCACGGCCATCGTGAGGTTCACCGTTTGCAAGCTTTCCGCCTATACCTATTATAAATACGGCACCGTATTTCTTGCATATAAGATTCTCTCTTTCTTTCACGCTTTTGTCTGGATACATCTCCAACAAGTCTTCACTATGAATGAAATGTATAGTGTTTGGAAGGAATGGCTTTATGCTTGAATAACGCTCACACACCAAGAACTCTGTGCGCAAGATAGCAGCATAAATACGTCTAACTATATTTTTCAGGAACTCAATATTGCGTTGCTCTTCCGTAATGGAAGCTTCCCAATCCCACTGGTCTACATATAAGGAATGAAGATTGTCGAGTTCCTCGTCTGCACGAATAGCGTTCATGTCTGCATATACACCATATCCAGGCTCTATATTGTAGTCTGCAAGAGTCAGACGCTTCCACTTTGCAAGCGAATGAACTACCTCTGCCTTCGCGTCACCTAAGTCTTTGATAGGGAAAGTAACAGGGCGTTCAACACCGTTAAGGTCATCATTAATGCCCAATCCCTTAAGAACGAAAAGCGGAGCGGTAACACGACGCAAACGCAATTCAGTAGATAGGTTCTGCTGAAAGAACTCTTTAATCATCTTGATTCCTTGCTCTGTATGTTGCATATCAAGCAGAGCTTTATAGTTTATCGGTTCAATAAGTTTACTCATAAGATTATTTAGATATATTATCAAATTGGGTGCAAAGGTATAAAATATTTCATTAAATGCAAGTTTTTATGTAACAAAATATTCAAATTGATATTACTTTTTCTTATTTTCTTTCATTATGTCTTTATTTATTCATTATTTATTCCATTAGAAAAGTATTTGTAATAAACAGTTATTTTATGCATACACATATTAATATATATACATAAAAATGATTACAAAATGAATTATCGTGCGTCTTTATGGTAAACATAAATAAAAATGAAAAAGCTTTTTTATACCGCCATCGTAGCTTTTACGATGATAACGTGTCCTTCTTTAGCAAAGGACATCTATGTTTCTACGTCATTTCACGAACCTGCAAATGAAGGTTTACGCTTCATTTACAGCAAGGACGGAATGCGTTGGGATACCATTAAAGGCACATTCCTTAAGCCTGAAGTAGGCAATCAGAAGGTCATGCGTGACCCTTCTATAGTAAAGGGACCTGACGGAACGTTCCATTTTGTATGGACATCGAGCTGGAGAGGTGACCTCGGCTTCGGCTATGCGTCATCAAAAGACCTTATCCATTGGAGCAAACAGCAGTTCATAAAGGTAATGGACGACCCTACAACGGTTAACGTCTGGGCTCCTGAACTGTTCTATGACGATGTGAAAAAGCAATATATGATTATCTGGGCTTCATGCGTGCCAGGCAAGTTCCCTGACTATAAGGAAGACCATAACAACAATCACCGACTTTATTACACTACAACCAAGGATTTCAAGAAGTTCAGTAAGGCAAAGCTTCTCATAGATCCAGATTTCAGCTGTATTGACGCTACGTTGGTAAAACGTGGCAATGACGACTATGTTATGGTTCTTAAAGACAACTCGCGTGATGCAAGAAACATAAAGGTAGCATTTTCCAAGTCACCTTACGGCCCGTGGAGCAAGGCTTCAGAGCCGTTTACCGAGAGTTTCTGCGAAGGCCCTTCTACTGCTTTTGTCAACGGTTGGTACTATATATATTATGATTCTTACAGACGCGGAATATACGGTGCTGCAAGAACAAAGGACTTTATCAATTTCCAAGACCAGACAGGAGCCGTCAGCTTCCCTGTGGGACACAAGCACGGAACCGTATTCATGGCATCTGAAGAACTTGTGGAAAACCTTATTAAAGAAAACCGTGACGTTGTTCATTACACAGGAACAACCGTAGCAACACCTGCAAGACACGATGGAGGATTGTCTCCTGTTGTAGGCGTACATAACATTCAGACCATGCGTGGCGAAACTGGTTGGCTCTATAACCATCAGCCTATGATGGCTTACTGGAACGGTAAGTTCTATATGCACTATCTTACAGACCCAAGAAGCGAGCATGAACCTCCAGGAAAAACTATGCTTCAGACATCAACAGACGGTTACAAATGGACTGAACCAGTTGAACTTTTCCCTGCATACAATGTGCCTGACGGATTCACAAAGCCAACCCAGCCTGGCGTTGTAGCAAAAGATTTGAAAGCTATCATGCACCAACGTGTCGGCTTCTATGTATCGAAGAGCAACAAACTAATCGCTATGGGCAACTATGCCGTAGCTCTTACGCCAAAGGATGACCCTAACGACGGTAACGGTATTGGTCGTGTTGTGCGTGAGATAAAGGCAGACGGCTCGTTCGGAGACATATATTTTATCTACTATAACCACGGCTTCAGCGAGAAGAATACAGACTATCCTTATTATAAGAAAGCTAAGGACAAGGCTTTCGTAAAGGCGTGTGACGAGATTCTCGACAACCCAATGTATCGCATGCAATGGGCAGAAGAGGCAGACCGCAATGACGATATACTGCCGTTAAAGACTCCTTACAAGGCGTTCAGTGGTTATACCTTGCCTGACGGACGCAAGGTTGGACTATGGAAACATGCTCTTACAAGCATAAGCAGCGACGGTGGAAACACTTGGCGTACACCTGTTTACCGTGCTCCAGGTTTCGTGAATTCCAATGCAAAGATATGGGGACAAAGACTTTCTGACGGCACTTACGCTACCGTATATAACCCTGCTGAATACCGTTGGCCGTTGGCTATATCATTGAGCCAAGACGGTTTGGAATATACAACTCTTAACCTCATAAACGGAGAAGTTACACCTGAACGTCATTATGGACTATACAAGAGCTTCGGTCCTCAGTACACTCGTGGTATTCTTGAAGGCAACGGAACACCTCCTGACGGCGATTTATGGGTTACATATAGCAACAACAAGGAGGACATGTGGGTTTCTCGCATACCCGTTCCTGTAAAGCTGACGGCTACAGAACAAGCGGAAGGAAGCTTTAGCCAATACAAAAAGCTTTCTGACATGACCGATTGGAACATATATTCTCCGCTCTGGGCACCTGTAACACTAAACGGTGAATGGATTACGCTTAGCGATAAGGACCCTTACGACTATGCCAAGATAGAAAAGGTGATACCTGCTACTAAGGAATTGACTGTTGAATTTGACGTAAAGGCAAGCCAGACAGACCACGGACAGCTTAACATCGAGTTCCTCGACGACAAGGGAAACGTATGTTCACGCATAGTCTTTGATTCAACCGCAACGGCTAAAGTCAAGGGTGGTGCACGCTATGGTGGCATGATAAAGAAATACAATGCAGACCAAGTATATCATATCACAGCCAATTTATCTGTAAAAGGCCATGTAGGAACCTATTTCGTTGACGGCAAGAAAGCTACTGCACGTATGTTCGACACTCCTGTTGACGCCATAACACGCATAGTTTTCCGCACAGGAGACCTGTTTGATGAGCCTAACATAGAAACTCCTGCTGACCAGACAGTGGATATGCCTCGCGCTGACGAGCAGGACAAGATGGCAAGCTTCGCCATAGCTAACGTAACGACAAAGTCTGCTGATGCCGATTCTGAAGCTGCGGTATTGAAATATGATGACTATGCTCATTATGCTGAACATTTCAATAACATGGAAGACGAGAATATCGTAACTACCATACCAAACAGTCAGGCATCGGAATGGATGAGCAAGAATATACCTCTTTTCGACTGCCCTCAGCAGAACTTTGAAGAGATGTATTATTACCGCTGGTGGTCGCTGCGCAAGCACATAAAGCGTACACCTGTAGGATATGGCATGACAGAGTTCCTCGTACAACGCTCTTATGCAGACAAATATAACCTCATAGCCTGCGCCGTAGGACACCATATTATGGAAACCCGTTGGCTGAGAGACACCACTTATCTGCATCAGATTCTCAACACATGGTATCATGGAAATGACGGAAAAGCAATGCAGAAGATGAACAAGTTCAGCTCTTGGAACCCTGCTGCGGTCTACGAAGCATACAAAGTGTTGGGTGATACGTCATTCGTAATGAAGCTAAAGCCTTCATTGGAAGAAGAACATGCCCGTTGGCAGAGCACAAACAGACTGAAGAACGGACTATATTGGCAAGGCGATGTGCAGGACGGAATGGAAGAAAGCATCAGCGGTGGACGCCGTAAACAATATGCACGCCCAACAATTAACAGCTATATGTATGGCAATGCACGTGCGTTGGCTGCTATGAACACTATGGCTGGCGATGCTGACAAGGCAAAGAAATATGATACAGAAGCAGACGAGCTCAAGTCTCTTATACAAAACAAGCTATGGAGCAACAGCCAGAGTTTCTTCGAGACGATGCGTGGCGACACTCTTGCAGCAGTACGTGAGGCTATAGGATATATACCTTGGTATTTCAATCTCCCTGACGCAAAGAAGTATGACGAGGCATGGAAACAGATTGACGACGAGAAAGGATTCTCTGCTCCTTATGGTCTTACAACGGCAGAACGCCGTCATCCGCTGTTCCGTTCACACGGCTTCGGCAAATGCGAATGGGACGGTGCCGTATGGCCTTTCGCTACAAGCCAGACGCTAACGGCAATGATTAACTATCTCAATGATTATCCTTCGCCAGTGGTCAATGACAGCACCTTCTTCAAGCAAATGGAGCTTTATGTAGAAAGCCAGCACCACAGAGGACGTCCTTATATCGGTGAATACCTCGATGAAACCAACGGAGCATGGCTTATGGGCGATAGAGAACGTAGCCGTTATTACAACCATTCTACATTTGCAGACCTAGTAATTACAGGTATTGTCGGCATCAGACCACAGGCAGACGGCAGCATAGTTGTAAATCCGTTGATACCAGAAGACAAATGGAATTACTTCTGTCTCGACAACGTAAACTATCACGGCAATGTCATAACAATAATATATGACAAGGACGGTCAGCGTTATCATCAAGGAAAAGGCTTCCAGCTATTGGTTAACGGAAAGCAAGTTGCCAAGAGAGACACTCTCGGCAAACTGAAATATGACAATAAGTAGTTAGATTACATAGGAGTATAGGAGTTTTCAGCTCCTTGCTCCTTTACTTGAAAAGAACATCCTATCAAATAATATATGGCTATGAAAAGATTAATACTCCCTGTTTTATTATTATTAGGCATATCGGTTCACGCACAGACCTTTGAGACAAAATACACAAGACCACTTAGCGATGTGCTCAATGACGTATCAAAGCGATTTGGCGTAAAGCTGAAATACAATGTGGATACTACAGGTCTGAAAATCACTTATGCAGATTTTCGTATTCGCCCGTATTCTCTTGAAGAGACATTGACAAATATTCTTTCCTACTTCGATTTCAAGGCTGTCAAGCAGAACGACAAGCTTTATAAGATAAAGCCTTACGAGTATCCGCGTCGTCAAGCTGAAGACGGAATGAAGCTCATACCTTATTTGTCTTCTCTTTATAATGACCAGACCTCATGGGAGGCACGAAAGGCGATATTGAAGAAAGAGGTAAGAGAGCGCTTGGGCATAGACAAGCTTCTGCCCTTATGCTCTACTGAGGCACCAGAGTATTCTAAAATAAGAAAGTTTGACGGCTATTCGGTGCAGAATTTCCGTCTGAAAACAGTAAACGGACACACTGTTTGCGGCTCGATATACGCCCCGTTAAAGAAAGGCAAGCATCCGTTGATAATCTGCCCTAACGGACATTTCTCTAACGGACGCTACGGCAAAGTGCAGCAATTACGTCTCGGAACATTAGCAAGAATGGGTGCCATATGCGTTGATTTCGACCTTTGGGGCTGGGGAGAATCGGCCGACGAAGTGGGCAAAGAGGCTCATCAGACAGCAGAGGCTCACGTAATGCAGGCGCTCAACGCAATAAGAATTCTCGACTGGATGATAAAGCGCAAGGATGTTGACACAGAACGCGTGGGAGTAAACGGCGGTTCTGGCGGCGGCACACAGACGGTTCTCATGACGGTGCTTGACGACCGCTATACGGCATGCAATCCTGTCGTTAGCATGTCTTCATGGTTTGACGGTGGCTGCCCATGCGAAAGCGGCATGCCGATACAGCTGTCAGGCGGTGGTACATGCAATCCTGAACTTGCAGCAATGTTCGCTCCACGCCCTATGATGGTTGTAAGCGATGGCGGCGACTGGACTTCAACAACGCCAGAATTGGAGTTCCCTTACCTGCAACGTATATATGGATTCTACGGAGCTAAGGATAAGGTACAAAACATACATCTTCCTGACGAGCGTCATGACTTTGGCGACAACAAGCGCAATGCTGTTTACAAGTTCTTTATCGAGACCTTCGGACTTGACGCGTCAAAGCTCGACGAGAGCAAAGTTACCATTGAAGAAGAAAATGCACTCAGATTTACACCTAAACAAGAAAAATGAAAAAGCAAATATTAACCATCATTGCCGTTGCCGCCATATCTTTCACTGGCAATGCAGCAACAGACAATACGCCTAATGACAATCATATACTGTGGTATGACCGTCCTGCAGCTACATGGACCGAAGCTCTGCCTATAGGCAACAGCCGATTAGGTGCCATGATTTACGGTGCGCCTTCTGCCGACAGGCTTCAACTTAATGAAGAAACGATATGGGCTGGACGTCCTAACAACAACGCCAACCCTGAAGCAAAGGAATATCTGCCAAAGGTGCGACAGCTCGTTTGGGACGGCAAATACAAGGAAGCCCAAGACCTTGCCACGAAACACGTTCAGGCTAACACGAACAGCGGTATGCCTTACCAGCCGTTCGGCGACCTGTACATTAATTTCCCTGGGGTGACCGACTATACAGAATACTATCGTGAACTGAGCCTCGATTCGGCACGCGCCATTACTACCTATAAGTCAAACGGCGTTACATACAAGCGTGAATACATATCTTCTTTTGAAGGGAATGTCATTACGATACATCTTACTGCAAGCAAGAAAGGCATGATAACATGCAATGCGCAGATGACATCTCCGCAGCAGGACGTTACGATAAAGTCGGAGAATGACGAGATAGTGCTTAGCGGCATCAGCGGACTGCATGAAGCGTTAAAAGGCAAGGTTACATTTACAGGTCGCGCAACGGCAAAGACCGTGGGCGGAACCGTTACAAGCACAGACGGTGTGTTGCAGATTAAAGGTGCTGACGAAGCTACTATCTATCTGACAATAGCCACTAACTTCAAGCATTATGACGACATCAGCGGCAACGACACGTTGATTTCAGAACAGACATTGCGCAACGCCCTGACTATAGGCTACCAGAAAATGAAAAGCTCTCATGTGGCTAAATACAAGGAGATATACGACAGAGTGAAACTTGACCTTGGTGCTGACAATTACGCAGACCTGACCACAGACAAGCGTGTTGAGCTTTTCGGCAAGCATACAGACTTGCATCTTACGGAAACATACTTCCAGTTCGGACGTTATCTTCTTATCTGCACATCACAGCCTGGCACACAGCCTCCTACACTGCAAGGCATATGGAACGACAAGATGCTGCCGTCATGGGACAGCAAGTACACATGCAACATTAATCTTGAAATGAACTATTGGCCCGCAGAAGTCGCAAACATGTCGGAACTGACCGAACCTTTGTTCTCACTCATCAAGGACGTAAGCGAGACGGGCAACAAGTCTGCTGACATAATGTATGGAGCTGACGGTTGGGTGCTTCACCACAACACTGACCTATGGCGTGTTACAGGCGCAATAGACAAGGCACCGTCGGGCTTGTGGCCTACGGGCGGTGCATGGGTATGCCAGCACCTGTGGGAACATTATCTGTATACAGGCGACAAGAAATTCCTTGCCGAGGTTTATCCTATTATGAAGGGCGCGGCAAGATTCCTAAACCAGATAATGGTGAAAGAGCCAAAGAAAGGCTGGTGGGTAGTGTGCCCTAGTCTTTCGCCTGAAAACCAGCATCCGTACAACGCCACGACAGCCGCTGGCGTTACTATGGACAACCAGCTGATATACGACCTTTTCAATCATGTAATCGCTGCATCAGAGATATTGCAGTCTGACGGCGACAAGCAGTTTACCGACAGTCTGAAACAGAAACTAGCAGGCATGGTTCCGCTGCAGACAGGACGTTGGGGACAGTTGCAGGAGTGGATGGACGACTGGGACAATCCTGACGATGTTCACCGTCATGTGTCTCACCTCTATGGACTATACCCGAGCAACCAGATTTCACCGTTCTACACGCCAGAGCTAACCGCTGCCGCACGCACGTCTCTCATACACAGAGGCGACCCTTCTACGGGCTGGAGCATGGGGTGGAAGGTCTGTCTGTGGTCACGGTTGCTTGACGGCAACCACGCATGGAAGCTTATCGGCGACCAGCTGACGCTTGTGCGCAACGAGAAGAAAAAGGGCGGCACCTACCCTAACCTCTTTGACGCGCATCCGCCATTCCAGATTGACGGCAACTTCGGGTGCACGGCAGGCATAGCGGAAATGCTTCTGCAGAGCCACGACGGCTTTGTATATCTGCTGCCTGCGCTGCCTGACGCATGGAAAGACGGCTCTGTCAGCGGTCTGAAGGCTCGTGGAGGTTTTGAAATAAATGTTGAATGGGCAGACAATAACGTCAAGACGGCTACCGTAACGTCTGAGCTTGGCGGCAATCTGCGCATACGTTCTGCCGTGCCGTTGAAATGCAAGGGACTTAAAACAGCGAAAGGCGCAAACGAAAATCCACTGTACAGTGTGCCGACAGACATAAAGCAACAGATAAACGCTCCTGAAAAGATAGAGAAACTGCCAGCGTTGAAGAAGACATATCTCTATGACTTGAAGACCGTAAAGGGCGGCACGTACACGCTGACCGCAAAGTGACACGGGGATTTTTTTAGGAGTT
>JAUNIZ010000108.1 GCA_030523165.1 Prevotellaceae bacterium | reverse complement strand
TGCAAAATTAGCCATTTCTAACCCATAGAGTCCGTTTTGGTCTGTATCTATTTGAATACTAACTTGTTTAGAGGAATGTTAAAGGATTTTCGTGGACACTAGTGAATCAATATCATTAAAATAAATGTCAGTGAAAGCGCTTTTCACATTTATGTTTTCTTTTTTTTGAGGCTTTTTATAAGTGTATTTACCTGTAGGCAATGACGTTATACTTATGTACTCTGCTAACAGTAATCTTATAATTTATATTATTGTTTATGAAACTTTTAAATATAAAAGTAACTACTCATATCGCATTGTTTTTCAAAAATGCACTCGGCACATATGCTGTTACTATGGTCATCAAACCATCTATAAAAACTGCTACTCTTTGTTGCCCGTGAAATCTGGCGACACGTCCAGTCACGCCTTTAAAGTGTCCATCAATAATAGTTACCAACTGTCCTTTCTTGAACTTGGGAATCTCATTAGGAACGACTATTATGTCTTCTGATTCATTGTTGCAGATTATCTTAAGGCTCTCTATCTGATTGTCGGGAACAATGAGAGGTTCTTTCTCTTTATTGCTTCCATTATAAATATGTTTATAATAAAAGCGAAGATATGGTAGATTTATATTGTCGTAAACGAAAGACTTGATTTCTTCTTCAGTACCGTATGCAAAGAAGATGTTTGGAATACGTGATTCTTCAACTGTTTTGCGTTTGCCATTGATTATTTTTACAGTCAATAACGTTGGATGATAAACGGTTATGCCTTTGTCTCGCATATAATTGCATGCTTTCTTTTCTCTACCGTAGGTAGTTCGTAAAACATACCAATGAGGAATAGTCTTGGATTTATGTTTTCCAACTGTAAAATTAGTTCCCGGCAATATATTTCTGGTGGACACCCCAGAAAGTGCTTTCTCTGCCATTAACGGCATCTGGACTTCGGGGAGGGCATCGGGGATAAGCCCGGTGCAGGGAGGGTTTATACCGCCTCCAATGGCAATATCATCTGATGCATGTTTAGTAACATTCATATCGATGACCTAACTTTATTCTAAACAGAACTAAGTTATGGACATAAAAAGCGTGGATTCGTCTTGTTGTCCATTCTACGAACCGAGGCTCTAGCATTCGCCTATTATTGTTGAACAGACAACGTCAGAGCCCACGCCGATATGAATCATAAAACTGAACCGTAAGAGACCTATATAAACAATGCTTTACACTCTATAAAGTGCAATCCGTGCTTATTAGGTCTCCACGGGATTGATATAATCACACCCGGGACATCTACCGTTGCTTAGTTCATGACAATAATATCCCTTAATTTGCTAGATTTCGGTTCGTCAAGAACACAGCGTGAAGTAAACGCCTTAATATGTCTGGACTACATTTCCCACCCAAATCCGCTTTGCATCGATTTGTCATTAATGACTTTTTAACTATGCTCTGCACGGCGTGAGCTGCCTTATTTGTTGTCATGAGAAAACATGTTTAACCATGACAGATAGTTTTAAAGGCTTGTTTGTCCGATTGCAAAGATACAAAATTAAATAAAAATGCTGCAAATTTAATTTACATAAATTCGTGATTTAACAAAAATTCGATTAAATAAAACGTAAAATCTAAGATTCTGTACAACAAAAGTTTACATTTGAATATATTCTTATTCTTCTTTATTGCAATCTAATGTTAACTTGATTAGACAAATCAAAATATGTTCATTTTGTGAGTATATTATTCCCTACATATTAAGTACGTTATTATTAGTTATACAAATTAAGATATGCCAACAATCATAAATCATCGGCTTATATAAGAACAGGATATTTTGGATATATACAATATTATTTTAGCGGACAGAAAAATTTGTTATAGTATTAAGCACCCTAACTTATAGCAGCATGCGGAGACTATCCATGCCAATACTGTGGTATATGTTGCCGAGAATAAAGCCCATTTCCAGCTACCTGTTTCTCCTTTGATAGCTGCAATAGTGGCTATACATGGGAAATAGATAAGGATAAACAGCAGATAGGAGAAGGCAATAAGCGGAGTTATACCGTCTGCTTCCATCTTTTGGCGCAGTATATTGTATTTCTCTGTATTGTCAACAGTATCATCGGCTACGCTTTCGTCATCGGCATAGAGTACACCCATTGTGGAAGCTACGATTTCCTTTGCGCCTACGCCTGCAATAAGACTGACGTCAAGTTTCCAATCGAAGCCTTGCGGGCGGAATACTGGCTCTATAGCCTTGCCTATGCGCCCTATGTAGCTTTGTTCCTGTTGTGCCTGATTGTCGAGTTCCTCGTTGTGAGGGAAATATCCCAATGCCCAAACGATGATACTTGCAACAAGGATTATGCCTCCCATCTTCTTTAGATATTGCTTGCCTTTCTCCCAAGTATGGCGAACGATAGCCTTTCCTGTAGGGAAACGATAGGGTGGGAGTTCCATAACAAAAGGCGTGTCATCGCCCTTAACAAGCCATTTGCTGAATATGCGACTCATTATTACAGCAAAAACAATGCCTATTGCATAGAGTGAAATCATTATCAGTGATTGGTATTTCACGGCAAAGAACGTACCGATAATCATAATGTAGATAGGCAGACGTGCGCTACAGCTCATCATAGGCAATACAAGCATGGTTATAAGACGGCTTCTACGGTTCTCTATGGTTCTTGTAGCCATTACGGCAGGTACATTGCAGCCGAATCCCATAATCAGCGGAATGAACGACTTGCCGTGAAGTCCCATCTTGTGCATAAGCTTGTCCATGATAAAAGCAGCCCTTGCCATATATCCTGAATCTTCCATGAAGGAGATAAAGAAATAGAGGATGAGTATCTGTGGAAGGAATATAATGACAGCGCCTACACCAGCTATCGCTCCGTCAACAATCATAGCCTTAAGAGGACCGTCAGGCAATATTGAATGTACAAAATCGCTTAGCCAAGCTACACCGCCGTCAATCCAGTCCATAGGATACTGGCCGAGTGTAAACGTAACCTCGAACATAATATATAGGAATAGGAAGAACAGAGGGAATCCTGCATACTTGTTTGTGATTATGGCGTCAAGCACATGCGTAAGCTGATAGGTGTCTGTCTTTTTACCTTCTTCACATCCTGCCTCCTGTAATGCTCCGTTTATTATTCCGTATTTCGCATCCATGATAGCTGTTTCGCTATCTTCTTTTGTCTCTTTAAGAATAAAGTCGGCAGCCTTGTCGCGTGTGGACAGGATATCATTGCCGTTTGGAAGTCCTTTTATAAGCCTTTCGATGTTGGCATCTCTTTCCAAAAGCTTTATAGACAGGAATCGGGTAGAGTATTTGTACCTTATTTGTTCGTCTTTCTGTATCTCTAACTTAATCTTGTCAATAGCCTCTTCAATGTATTTGCCGTGATTAAGATGAACATGGCGGAGATTGTTTTTGCCAGGTTCGGTTATACCTTCATATACATTTATTACCGTCTGGAAGAGTTCGTTTACTCCACGTCCCGACTTGAATACCGTAGGAACCAAAGGCAAGCCAAAGAGTTCTCCAAGCTTTTCATAATCGAGTTTGTCACCGCGAGCTTCAAATTCATCAAACATGTTCAAGGCTCCGACAATCTTAAGATTCATGTCAACGAGCTGTGTAGTAAGATAGAGATTGCGCTCGATGTTGCTTGCGTCAATTACGTTTATAATAACATCGGGAGTATTGTCTACTATCTGTTTGCGTACATACAGTTCCTCTGGGCTATATGCTGACAATGAGTATGTGCCGGGAAGGTCAACGATATTGAAATGATATCCGTTAAATTCTGCATGACCTTCTTTTGCATCAACGGTAACGCCAGAGTAGTTGCCTACTCGTTCATGTGAGCCTGATGCAAAGTTGAATAATGAAGTCTTTCCACAATTTGGGTTGCCTACAAGTGCTACGTTTATTGTTCGGCTTTGTTTCTGGGCTACCTCATGCAGAAGTTGTTCGTCGGCAAGAGTATTGTCTTCGTATTCCTTGGATACGCTTTCATGTTCTGCCGATTTATTTTCTTCAGCAGACAGTCTGATAGCTTCTTCTTCAGAGATTATTTCTATCATTGCAGCCTCAGAGTGGCGCAATGATATTTCATAACCCATGATTTTATATTTGACAGGGTCTTGCAGAGGAGCATTCAGAAGTACGGTAACAATCTTGTCACGTATGAATCCCATTTCTACTATGCGCTTACGGAATCCACCATGTCCCAAAACCTTTACTATGACTCCCTTTTCGCCTGTTTTAAGTTCCGATAATCTCATTTTTTTCTTTCTATAATTATAATGAGTGCAAAAGTAATAAAAAAACGGGATTGTAGAAATACCTAATAATGACGATAGCGGAGACGTAAATCTCCTGTCAGTAATAATAAATGATGATGTGTCAACAGCCTACTTCAAAGTATTGTTCAAGTTCTTTTTCTGCGCTCTTGTCATTGTTTTGCAAGTCTTTGATAACTATTCCGCTTTCAAGCAGAACCACACGGCTTGAAATATCTATTGTATGGTTAAGGTTATGGCTGCTAATCAATATTGTAGCGCCAGTCTTTGCATTGTATTCCTTTAGCAGATGTTTCAACACATTCTGGCTTGTAGGGTCAAGGAAGTTGAAAGGTTCGTCAAGAATGAGAAGCTGAGGATTGTTAATCAATGCCGATATTATGCCAACCTTCTGCTTATTACCGGCAGAAAGATTGCGTATGAGTTTCTTGTGGCCTAGGATTTCGCCATGCATGAAATTCTCGAATGAACTGATTCTTTCGTCTGTCTCTGCTGCAGAAAGTCCATTTACCTTGCCTATGAAATGGAAATATTCTTCAGGAGTCAGAAAATCGATGAGGAAACCATCGTCAATATATGCTCCAGTGTATACTTTCCAATCTTCAGACTTTGCCGGATTTATTTCTTTTGGTTCACTGTCATTGACAAAAGGAGTCATAAGAACCTCTCCTTCATCAGCCTTAAGCAAGTCAAGGATAAGTCTGAACAGTGTAGTCTTGCCAGCACCATTGTTGCCAACGAGTCCAAGAATACATCCGTTGTCAATAGAAAGGCTTTCTATATCAACGGCTGTCTTTTCTCCGAAAATCTTTTTAAGGTTGGAAATATTCAGTTTCATAATATTAGTTTATTTGTTTATAGTTAGAATATCTGCTGTTTATGAAAACACCCCTCCTTGTCGTTGATAAGGAAGGGTGTATTTATTTATAGTTTATACAAGTCCTTTGCCGTGACAATTCTTGAATTTCTTACCACTTCCGCAAGGACATGGGTCATTGCGTCCTGGCAATTTGTCTTTACGTATAGGCATCTGGCGTCTTGCTTCAGCGCTTTCACGAGTGTCCTGACTTGCTGCAGCCTGCTGTGCAGGGTCTGTCAAATCATCTTTCTGTTCGTTATATCGCTGGCTTCTTGCTTCAGGAGCTGCTTCACGAACTTCCTCTTGCTGCATTTCAGGGATATGTCCTCTCATGAGAATGCTTGTAATACGGTTGTTCATCTGGTCAACCATATCGTCAAATAGCTTGACGCTCTCCAACTTGAATATAACCAACGGGTCTTTCTGCTCGTAAGAAGCATTCTGTACGCTATGCTTAAGCTCGTCAAGGGCGCGGAGATTCTCTTTCCAACAATCGTCAATTATATGGAGAAGGATAGTCTTTTCAAACTGTTTTACAACACTCTTACACTCAGTATCGTATGCTTCTTTCAGGTTACATGCGATGTTGTATTGACGCTTTCCGTCAGTAATAGGAACCATAATACGCTCATATCTGTCTCCTTGCTGTTCGTAAACGTCCTTTATTACAGGCCATCCGACAGACTGAATGCGGTCAATCTTACGCTTGAAGTCAGCCATAGCAACCTGGAACGCCTGTTCTGACAGATTAACATGGTCTTCGTTGGCATGTTGTTCTGACGTGAATGGACATTCCATAGCGAACACTTTCAGGAACTCGTCCTTGCATCCTTCGTAGTCGTTCTTGTTGATTATGTTGACTACACGGTCCCAGATGATATTGGCGATATCCATTCCGATACGTTCACCCATTAGCGCATGACGACGTTTCTCATAAACAACGGTTCTTTGCTTGTTCATGACATCATCGTATTCAAGAAGACGCTTACGGATACCGAAGTTGTTTTCCTCAACTCTCTTCTGCGCACGCTCAATGTTCTTTGTAATCATCGGGCTTTCAATACGCTCGCCATCCTTGAAACCAAGACGGTCCATAACGCGTGCAATACGTTCACTTGCGAACAAACGCATAAGTTTGTCTTCAAGACTAACGTAGAATACAGAACTTCCCGGGTCTCCCTGACGGCCGGCACGACCACGCAACTGACGGTCTACACGACGGCTCTCATGACGCTCTGTACCGATTATGGCAAGACCGCCTGCTGCCTTTACTTCTGGAGAAAGCTTGATGTCGGTACCACGACCTGCCATGTTGGTAGCTATTGTCACGGCTCCGAGCATTCTTTCCTCTTCATGTTTGTTGCCGTTCTCGTCAACGATAGTAGTAACACCTAACGTGCTCTTACCTGCCTCGGCAACGATGTTTGCCTCTCGCTGGTGCAACTTGGCATTCAATACATTGTGAGGAATGCGACGCATATTAAGCATCTTGCTTAACAACTCTGATATTTCAACGGATGTAGTACCAACAAGACAAGGGCGACCTGCATTACGCATTTCAACGATTTCTTCAATGACTGCACTATACTTTTCGCGTGCTGTCTTGTAAACACGGTCGTCCATATCATTGCGGACAACAGGCTTGTTTGTAGGAATCTCTACAACGTCAAGCTTGTATATATCCCAGAACTCTCCTGCCTCTGTACTAGCTGTACCTGTCATACCTGCAAGTTTATGGTACATACGGAAATAGTTCTGCAATGTTATAGTTGCGAATGTCTGTGTAGCTTCTTTTACCTTTACATGCTCTTTTGCCTCGATAGCCTGATGCAGACCGTCGCTCCACTGACGACCTTCCATTATACGGCCTGTCTGTTCATCGACAATCTTCACTTCACCGTCCATAACAACATATTCATCGTCTTTATTGAACATTGTGTAAGCCTTTAGCAACTGCTGAAGTGTATGTACGCGTTCACTCTGAACGGCATAATGATTGAAGAGTTCATCTTTCTTGTCTAACTTCTGCTGGTCATCAAGATCCTTAACGTTTTCAAGTTCAGAAAGGGCAGTAGTGATATCTGGCAATACGAACAGTTCTTTGTCGTTAACCTGATTAGCCAACCATTCTGTACCCTTGTCTGTAAGGTCAACAGAGTTCAGCTTTTCATCTACTACGAAATACAATGGCTCAACAGCTTCCGGCATGCGACGGTTGTTGTTTTCCATATAATATTCTTCTGTCTTCAACATGCCCGCTTTGATACCTTCTTCTGAAAGGTACTTGATGAGAGGCTTGTTCTTTGGCAGAGCCTTATGTGAACGATAGAGACTAAGGAAACCTTCATCCTGAAGTTTCTGGTCATTCTTCTCACGTCCTTCATTTATCTTCTGACGTGCATCAGCAAGATATTGTGTAGCAAGTTTTCTCTGAACATCAACCAAACGTTCAACCAATGGCTGGTATTCTTCAAACATCTGGTCGTCACCGTTAGGAACAGGTCCTGATATGATAAGAGGTGTACGTGCGTCGTCAATAAGAACGGAGTCAACCTCATCGACAATAGCGTAATTATGTGCGCGTTGTACCAAGTCAGCAGGAGATACTGCCATATTGTCACGCAAATAGTCGAAACCAAATTCGTTGTTTGTTCCGAAAGTAATATCGGCACGATATGCGTTTCTTCTTTGCGGTGTATTTGGTCTATGTTTGTCAATACAGTCTACAGAAAGACCGTTAAATTCATAAAGAGGTCCCATCCACTCAGAGTCACGCTTAGCAAGATAATCATTAACAGTAACGACATGAACGCCGTTTCCTGTCAATGCATTCAGGAAAACAGGCAATGTAGCTACAAGGGTCTTACCTTCACCAGTTGCCATTTCGGCTATCTTACCCTGATGAAGAACGGCACCACCAAACAGCTGTACATCATAGTGAACCATATCCCACTTCATGTCATTGCCACCAGCAAGCCAGTGATTGCTGTATATAGCCTTGTCTCCTTCTATTCTTACAAAATCCTTTGTTATAGAAAGCTCACGGTCAAAGTCATTTGCCGTAACTACAACTTCTTCATTCTCAGCAAAACGACGAGCCGTATCCTTTATAATACTGAATGCTACAGGCATTACCTCGTTAAGTGCTTTCTCGTAAATCTCAAGAACTTCTTTCTCAAGTTTATCTATCTGATTAAAGATTTCTTCTCTTTCATCAATAGGAGTTTCTTCGATTTTTGCTTTCAGTTCAGCTATCTGCTTTTTTTCTTCATTGGCAGAATCTTGCACGTAACTCTGAATTTCTTTTGTTCGTGCACGTAAAGCATCATTATCCAATGCTTTTATTTCAGGATATGCAGCCTTTATTTTTTCAACGAGAGGTTGAATAAGCTTCATATCTCGTGTGGATTTGTCACCGAATAATGACTTTAAAAAATTATTAAAACCCATTTTATTTATTATGTTTATTTTCTTGTTACCGAATAATTTGTGCAAAAATACTAATTTTCTTTGTTATTAAAGCACAAACTTTTATATATCTGTCTTTTTATCAAAATCTGCAAATAGATTGCCTATTTTGTTTAATCAATGCAATGCAGTTGACGTACAGGCATTTGGAGCTCTTATTCGGATTGCCTTTGCGATAGTCGGAGCTATCTGGTCTATGGTTATTGGAGTTGTTATTTCTTTGGCATTGTAACCTACGCCATATATAATTAAAGGGAATGTCGTAAGACTTTCTCTTGATGTATAATGTTGCTGATTGTCTTCATTCAGGAGTTTCCAGCCTGGAGCTACTTCAACAATCAGATCTCCGCAATTATTGGGGTTGTACCAATTCCTTAGTTTTGAGTTTGCATTGTCTCCAACCAGAAGCATGTTCTTGCTTGTATAGGCATTGCGTACTCCAGCATTCTGAATCAGGAACAATTGCGACCTGCTCATGATTTCGCTCATGCTGATATGCTTCATCTCAATTTGCTTTAAATTGAGGAATATCTGGTTGTAGAAACAGCTTTCAACATATTTGTCCTGTCCATAAATGGCACTCAGATACATATTCAGAAGATTGGATGTTCTGTTTATATAGAATGTACCTGTAGGAATGTTATATAGAGAATAATCTACTTCTTTTTCGTTACAATATCCAGTACCAGTTACGATGAACATTACATTGCTGACACCAACCTTTTCTTCGACTTTGGAAATTATCTTTTCTATTTCCCTGTCAAGCTGGATATATATGTTCTGTAATTGTCTGCTGCCTTTGTCTTTGTCTAATGGCGGTTGTGCATCGTAAGTAATGGAAAGCATGTCTGGTATTTCATCCAGTCCCATACCATTGGAATTGATGCATTGCAATGCCATATTGGTAATATTGGCATTTGTATTTTCGTCTGTGATGTCAGTAATGTACATCACATTATACGCTTCAAGCCATTTAGGGGCTTTCTTGAAATAATAGTTTGAAGAGCACCAGCATTTGTTCTGTTTGCTAATCCAAAAGGCTCCGTCAGCTGAATGGCCGCCGTTTATTATTGCTGCATCTTTATCTTTTGCAATACTATAAACGATGGCTTTTCCGTTTGTCGCTATCTTAAGTTCATCATTGATAGTCGTTGTTGCGATGTTCTTTGGTGAAGCCTTGTCATTTGTAAGTATTCCGTTGTAGTCGTTGTCGTCTACGCAACCTACTGGTATCAACGTTTTCTTGTTAAGCCATCTTTCACCAGTTATACCATTATAATAAGGTGTAGTGCCAGTTACAATAGATGCTATTGCTGATGCCCTGTCTACAGGAGAAAACGTATATTGGACATTGTCGTATACTGTGCCGTTGGAGAATAGTTTCTTGAAACCGTTTTCGCTATAATAAGGCAAAAACGTTTCAATGTAATCAGTTCGCAGCTGGTCAATTGTTATGTTGACAACGATTCTAGGCAATGGTCTTGCAAATTGCGCGTTTACGGAATTGCATGATGCAAGCGCAAGAATTGTTGCTGTTATATATTTGTTTATCATTTTTTCTTTTGCAAATAAATTCTCCACAGACTTCTTACTAGCAAAGATAATGCCAAAATGTATGTTCCTTCGGCGTAATCTTGAAAAAATCCGCCGATAAAGAATATAATAAGGCATGCTGATGCATATAGCCAGAATGAATCTTTATTGTTCTTTATCATGTTTTTGATGACACGATATGCGAACAACAGTGGTAATGGGTTAAATAAGAATATTTGTAAGTTTGTACTTGTCGTTGGGTGTTTAGAGAAAAACATCAAGAATATTATTATTCCAGCCAGTCCGTCTATTATTAATAATAATGTATCTAATGCCCAGAAATTCTTTTTGTATTTATATTCAATGACTGTAAGCAATACAATAATTGCCAATATTATATATGCGCAAGTTGATGGGCGCAACATGTTTTCGTTGTCGATAATTTGAATGCCACTTTCAACAATTGTACTTGTATTGCTGACCAAAGCACGTTTACTTCCGTCTTCATTTACAATCTGTGCATTGTCGAAATCTTTCTTTAAATTAAACGGCAAGAACTGCTGTTCTTCCTTGTCTGTCTTTTTGTCAGCGTTCAAGCCAAGAAGCAAGTCATTTCCAAATCGTGCCCATGGATAGTCTTTGTTAAGTTCATGAATCATTTCACGATATGAAGGATATTTTTCTTTGGTGTCGCCACTATAAACGACATTGCCGTTTATGTTCTTGTATAGAATGTCTCTTGCTCGAGTAGTGCAATTGTCATAGAAATAATTGTAACGGTATGTTCTGTTCTCTGGCAAATAGTTTTTCCCTATTGCAGCTATTATAGCCAACTTCTCCTCACTTGTAAGATTCAGCTTTTGCTGCAATACTGAACGCCCGTTGCTTTTATATTCTTCGCAAAACACGTCAAAAGGAATGATTCCCATCTCATAGTCTGTCAATCCGAAAATGAAGCGAAGGATAAAGTATGGTTTACGGAACGAAAACATACCATAATTGATGGCTAAATCTATGTTTTCCTTGTAATTAGTATATCTAATAGCAGTATGTCCATATAGACTGTACACTTCCTTCCCTGGAGCACATGTCAGCAGGCTAATTTCTATTGAATCAGTGTCAATATGTTGTGGTGCTACGTTAGTCTGGGCATGTATCTCATTGGTAATCAAAGAGAAAATGCAAATGGCTATAGCTGTTATAAATGTTTTGATACGTTTCACGATGCAAAAATAACTTATATTTCCCACTTATCATGCTATTATTTCAACTTTTTTCGATAATTTTGCATG
>JAUNIZ010000107.1 GCA_030523165.1 Prevotellaceae bacterium | reverse complement strand
AAGAGCGAACTTGTTACTGAAAAGAAAAACATTTGCAAATCTCTTTGGAATCTATTGTGTTTTAACACTATTGATTAATATGAATCTATAACTTAAATCTTAAAAGAACGATTATCAAAGCAAAAGAACAAAACTGGGAGACAAAAAAATGAATCCCTAATATCGCAGCTAAGTGACATAAATGTTACTAATTAAATATTTGGGAAGTTTACTTTGAATTAAATATTCTCAGTATTACGTTTTCTCTTTTTATGATAGTTTAGGTTCAGTCCATACTCTTATGATAAATGGCTTTTAGTATAATATACAAATAATGAATAATAAAAATTACTTTTAAATATATATTATGAAAACAAACAAGATGCATTATTCAAGCCTTTGCTTGAAAAGAACATCAATTGTTCTTGGACTGTCAGCCTTAATGTGCATGCCTGCAACCGGCTATGCATCTTCTTGGCTGTCTATCTTGCCTCCTCCGGCTGCTCAGCAGAGTAATACTGTTAAGGGGCATATAGTTGATGAACTCGGTGAACCGATGATTGGTGTTACCGTTATGGTTGAAGGCGGTAAAGGAGCTGCCGTTACAGACCTTGACGGAAACTTCACTATCAGCGCTGCTTCAAATGCAACACTGAAATTCACCTATACAGGTTACAAGGACTTGGTTGTTAAGGTTGGCAACCGTCAGCAGTTGAGTCTGAAAATGGAACCAGACGTTATCGGTCTTGAAGATGTTGTCGTTATCGGTTACGGTACGATAAAGAAACGTGACCTCACCGGTGCGGTTGCTTCTGTAAAGAGCGAAGACATCACATTGTCTCCTATGCCAAACCCTGTTGAAGCATTGCAGGGAAAGGTTGCAGGTCTTGACATTACACGTTCTTCAGGTCAGGCTGGTGCATCTGCTTCAATTAAGCTCCGTGGTACTCGCTCGCTCATGGCTGCAGAAGACGGCAACGACGAGCCGTTGGTGCTTGTAGACGGTCTGCCAGGAAGTCTTACTACTCTAAACGCCAACGATATCGAGAGCATTGAAGTCCTCAAGGATGCTGCTTCAACAGCTGTCTACGGTTCATCGGGTGCTAATGGTATTATCATTGTTACCACCAAGAGCGGTAAAGAAGGCAAGATAAAGGTTGATCTCAACGCATATATTGGTATTAACGGTTGGTCAACAGTGCCCAAAGTATACGACAGCAATGGCTACTTCAATCTGCGCAAACAGGCTCAAATAGCAGGCGGTACATACACCACTGACGAGAACGTTTTCAGCGAAGAGGTGTATCAGGCTTATCTTGAAGGTCAAAACATAGATTGGGCAGACGCCATGCTCGGCACGGGTATCACACAGAACTATTCGCTTTCTGTAAGTGGCGGTAATGAGAAAACAAAGGCATATCTTTCCCTGAACTACTCAGGAGAGGACGGACAGTATGATAACGATAACTATAAGGTGTACTCTTCAAACATGAAGATTGACCACCAGATAAGCAAGATTCTTAGCATTGGTGCCAATATGCAAGGTAGCTTTACATACAAGAACTCTGCATCAGCAGACCTTGAAGACATGCTTATAGCAAGTCCTATCGGTACTCTATATGACGAAGACGGAAATGTTAATGCTTTTCCTGTGGTTGGCGACGCAAATACGGTGAGCCTTTTGCTTAACAATAAAAGCAATTACCGCAACAATACTCAATACACACGTATATATCTGAATCCATATATTCGCATAACTCCGTTCAAGGGTTTTACTTTCGAAAGTCGTCTGAATTTGTCTTTGGCTTTTAGCAAGACAAACAAGTTCACGGGTATCGGCAGTTATGAGTATTATGAGGCAGACCGCAATGCTGACGGAGTGACAACTTCCACTGCCGTTACCGCATCGGTAGCAAACTATAATACCTATAATTATAAGTGGGAAAACATTCTTACCTACAACTTCACATTAGGCAAGGCACACGAATTCACTCTCACGGGTGTTACGTCATGGAACCACAACCGTCGTGAATACTCATACGCTTCTGCTGATAGCTTCACTACGAACACTTACTTATGGCATAATCTCGGTGCAGGTAAGAATTATAAGGCACAATCAAGCTATACTATGTCTAAAGGCATGGGATTTGTAGGACGTATAAACTACTCTTATGAGGGTAAATATCTTGCTTCGGTATCAGTCCGTCATGACGGTTCTTCACGTCTTGCAAAAGGCAACCGTTGGGATACATTCCCTGCTTTCTCTCTCGGATGGCGTATATCTGAAGAAAAGTTTATGGAGAAGACACGCTCATGGCTTGACAACCTGAAGATTCGTTTTGGTTGGGGTGTTACTGGTACTGCATCAATTTCAGAATACCAGACTGTTTCACAGCTTGAGCAGTCATACATGATTCTCGGCAACCAGACCCTCCTTACTTATAAATATCCACAGGAGGTTGTTGACCCTAACCTCGGTTGGGAAAAGTCATACAACACTAACATAGGTATTGATGCAAGCTTCCTTAATGGGCGCATTGACGTTACCGCAGACTACTATATAACAAAGACAAAAGACATCATCTATACAGCACAGATTCCTGTAACCAACGGTGCCTACAACTCTAGCTCACAGTACACGACAACAACAAATATCTGTGAATCAGAGAACAAAGGTCTTGAACTTGCTGTTACAGGCCGTCCGTTTATCGCAAAGAAAGAAGGTGATTTCTCTTGGACAATCAACCTGACTTATACTAACAGTTCAGAGAAACTGACGAAGTTCACTGCTACAGATGGTTCCAACCAGTATATCAACAATAGCACTGACAAGATATTGAAGGAAGGTGAACCAATCAACTCATTCTATTCTTACAAACTTCTTGGTACATGGAAGACTTCTGAAGCAGCTGAAGCCGCAATTTTCGGTGCCGAACCTGGCGATCTGAAAATTGACTGTCCGGGACTGACACGCCATGTTGCTGAAGACGGAAGCGTATATTACACTGGTGTTAATTCTGAAGGCGTGGAGGTTACATACACAGCCAACAATACATACGATGCGGAAGCTAACGGCAAGCAGGTGATAGGACATGAACAGCCAGATTGGACAATGGGACTTAAAAACACATTCACATACAAAGGCTTTGACTTGAGCATTTACCTCTATTGGCGTTACGGACAGATGATAAACTACAGTATGCTCGGACGATATCGCTCTGATGGTACAGGTAATTTCCCGACATATTTTGACTATTGGACGGAAGAGACAGGTGATGAGAACCACTACTTCCCTGCACTCACATCGCTGAAGGATATAAGCCAATATAAAGGCTATTCAGGTCTAAGCTTTGTTGACGGCTCATTCTGGAAAGTTAAGAATATTACATTGGGTTACACTCTGCCTAAAAAGACACTGAAAAAAATGGGCTTCGAGAACCTCCGTCTCTATACAACAATTACCAATCCGTTTGTGTTCGCAAAGAGCGACCTGATAAAAGACTATGACCCGGAAATGGCGGGAAGTTTGAGCTACCCTCTTACAAAGCAGTTTGTGTTCGGTGTTAATGTTACATTCTAATAAAAAAACAACAATTGATATGAAAAAGAAAATATTATATATGGCAGCCGCCCTTGTCATGTCAGTAGGATTTTCATCTTGCGATCTTGATGAGTACAACCCATCAGCCGGTGATGCCACGATAGACGATTATTCCACATGGGCAGGACTACAGACTCAATGTTATTCTACCCTCTATCATGAACTTTATTCAAAACAGGATTTCTATTTCATTTCGGAATGTGGTACAGACCTTTGGCTTAATCCCTCTGGTGTAGCATATTCAGAAAGAACGTTCTATTATGACGGACTTGGAGTCGCATCGCAAGAACCCCAAAAGACTTGGGAGCAGGCTTATGCTGTGATTGCAACTTGTAACAGCGTTATCAACAACACTCCAACTGCCGACGAATCAGAACAAGACGATATAAGAATTCTTAAGGCAGAGGCAAAGACAATCCGTGCATTCATGCACTTGACACTTGCAACCTATTTCGGACCTATAACTCTTTGTACAGTTGAAGTTGGGGAGGAGGATAGAGCACCTGTGAGAAACTCTCTTGAAGAGGTATATACATCAATTACTACCGACCTTAAGGAAGCTGCTGAAGACCTTGAAGTAGATCCGTATGACGGCAATTATGCACGTGTATGCAAGAAGACTGCTCTCGGATTGTTGGCTAGAGCTTATGCACAGGGTGCAGGCGAAGGACTTGAGGAGAACGGCGTAAGTTATTGGCAGCGTGCTAAGGAAGTTGCTGAAGATATGATTACCAACGCTTCTTCATATGGTATGTATCTTTATCCTGATGTTGCTGACCTTTGGGCACAGGAAAACAACCGTGGCAATGCTGAATCCCTTTTCACTGCTGCCGGTCTTGATGCGACTAACTCCGATGCCGCAAATGCGGGACTTTATGCTAACTATACATGTACACTTGGCGGTTTTACATTGTGTGACCCTAACTCTCTCTCTCGTATGTACGGCATACAGATGGCACAGAACCAGTATCTTGGCATTTACGGTACAACAGGACGTATGGCACCTACAAAACATGCTATTGACGTGTTCGGAGATTGGGACAAGCGTTATGAAAACTCATTCCTGACAGCATTCGGTACATATACATACCCTACAGGTGCAGCATATTCATTTGCAAACCAGCGTCTGGGTCTTACTTCATTAATATGTCGCGGTATTGATATCGACACAAAATTTGAAGGTGATACTATCTATCCATACGTAGCTCTTGCTACTTCAGAACAGCCTGGTGGTACTCAGACATACGCAACAGGTGTATATGAAAAGGGTGGTACAAGACAGACCGTATCTACAAAGAATGCCTTTGTCGTTGACATGCCATTGGATCAGGATGAAGACCGTATCCGTATATATCTTTCAAAGGATGACCTGACAGCAGAAGAGAAACAGCAGTACCGTTGTTTCACAATCAATATCAGTGAACTGTTTGACGCGAATGGAGAATACCTTACAGGTAGTTATTCTGACCGTGGTATGACAGCATACGTTGCTAATGCTTACAGCCTCTTCCCATCACTTATCAAGTTCGATTATCTGTTTGACGGTGCTACACGCCAGTTGTCAACGGACACCTATCCTTATCGCAACGGTGATGTGTTCATCATGCGTGCTGCAGAGATTTATATGATAGCAGCAGAAGCAAACGTTATGCTTGGCAACGAGTCTGCTGCAATACCGTATATCCAGACTTTGCACAACCGTGCAGTACGTTCAGGCAGTACAGCTCCTACTATAACATCTGTTGACGAGCAGTATATTCTTGACGAGTATGCACGTGAGTTTGTCGGTGAGCACATGCGTTGGGCTGTTTTGAAACGTCACCGTGCAAGCGGACTTATGAAGCAGGCAATCGAGACGTATAACACTCGTGCAGCAAGCAATTTTGACGAGAGCATTCACTATTGCCGCCCGATACCACAAAAATTCCTCGACCAGATAAGCAATGCTGAGGAATATGGTGACAACGGATATGGTTACACTGCAAACAAGGGATATTAAAAATATAAACCTAAGAAGGTGTGCCAATTAAAACCTGGCACACCTAAAACAAAAGAACTTTATCTAAAAAAGTAATATAACTATTTATTAATTAAAAACAATTTCTTATGAAAAAATTTTTCACTTTAGTTGCAGCTGCGCTGACTTCACTTGGCGCTTTTGCACAAGCTCATTGTGAATGGACAGCTGCTCAGCTTCCTACAACAGAATTTGCAACAGTAGACGATGCTGTAGCTGCTGGCTATCAGACAATGTGGGGTTATCCTCAATACCTTGGAATGCCTGCACAGAACCTTATCGAAAACGATAATATCGTTGTATCTCTTCCTTTGGATTACAGCTATGTTTCTGTAGGTAACAGCAAATATTCTGGTGCTTCTGAATATGCATACAAGATTATCATGGGTATGAACAACAGTACCCGTGATGGTATTGATCCATTGTATTTCTATGAGGGTGTTGTAAATAATGATTATGTACGCAGTGCAGGTACTTCTGATCAGGGTAACACTATAAATGACGCTGTTATCAAGATTGAAGTAAAGTCTACCAACTATGGTAAGGTAACTCTTAAGTACAACCGTGGCGGTAACAACGCTGCAATGTATGTAGTTGACCAGACTGCAAATGAAGGTCAGGGAATGATGGTTCTCCAGACAGTTACACGTTGTCCGGATGAAAACATTCAGACTCATACAGCTTCGTTCGGTGTAGAACCAAGCCATACTTATTATATTATGGCATCTGAAAAGGGTTCTGTAGAACTTTATGGAATCGAGTATGACGAGTGTACAGATGATGACTATACATTGATGGCTTCAGAAGAAAACAGCACAGACCTCTGGACAGCAGCACAGCTTCCTACAACAGTATTTGCAACAGCTGACGAGGCTGTAGCAGCAGGCTATCAGACATTGTGGGGTTATCCTCAATACCTTGGAATGCCTGCACAGAATCTTGTAGAAAGCGAGAATGTAGTTGTGTCTCTTCCTTTGGATTACAGCTATATTTCTACAGGTAACAGCAAATACTCTGGCTATACAGACTATGCATATAAACTCATCATGGGTATGAACAACAGTACTCGTAGTGGAATTGACCCATTGTATTTCTATGAGGGTGTTGTTAACAACGATTATATACGCAGCGCAGGTACATCAGATCAGGGCAACACAATCAATGACGCAGTTGTTAAGGTTGAAGTTCCTTCTACATCTACATACGGTCGTGTTATTCTTAACTACAACCGTGGCGGTAACAACAGCGCAATGTATGTCGTAGACCAGACTGCTAACTCTGGTCAGGGCAAGATGGTTCTCCAGACAGTTACACGTTGTCCAGACGATTATGTAAAGACACATACTTCTATCTTCAATGTAGAGCCAGGTCATACATACTACGTAATGGCATCAGAAAAGGGTTCCGTTGAACTTTATGCTATCGGTTTCTGTGCAACAACATCTGAAAAATATGCTGCTGTTGGCGGTACATCAGGTATTGAAAATGTAAATGTAAGCAATGTAACTAAGGTTGCTGACAACAAGGTTTACTCTATCGACGGTCGCTATGTTGGCAACACAACAGACAACCTGAGCAAGGGTCTTTACATTATGAACGGTAAGAAGTTTGTCGTAAAATAATAATCGATAAATTCTGATAATATTTAATTGAAAGACCGTCTGTTCTTGACAATATCAATTGCAAGAAAGACGGTCTTTTTTTTCTAAGGTTTTAAGGGAAAAGGGTTGTTTAGAGACTTGTCTCAATCCGAATTTTTTAAGAAGACAAACTTATCCTTTTTGTTGTTTACTCATTTTTCTTATAATATTAAACTTACAAACTATGAAAATCTCTAATTTATTGACTATGACTTTGGGACTATTTTCCTGTTTGTCTGCGCAAGCGACAATAGAAGGAAGCCTGGATCCTGAATCTGTAGTCGAGCAGTGGAGCAATTCCTCTACATATCCGAAAGTAATCGACATTAATTTCAGTGATACTTCATGGCCTGACCTTTGGGTGAAGGAAACAGGTAAAGACTGTCCGGAATATGCAGACAGCTGTTATGTAAATGCAATAATAGACGTGCCTGCCAATGGCGGAACAGACGTAATGTATCCTGTATTGTTCCACAACTGTACATTTGCAAACAAGGAATCTTATAACGGATATGCCGGGGCAACTGCAGCTTTCAGCAGGCAGTATTACCTTGGAGAGACTGCTGTGGGCAATGCTACCTCATATCCGAATGACTGGACAGTGGCAGGACATACCAACTATCTGGAAGACAATATAAGATATGACAGCAATGAAACACCAATATACGGCGAGGCTGGCTTTGTACAGTTTTGTCGCGACTCTTATTATTTCGACATAACCACACGTTCAAAGATAAGCCGTCATGGATGGATGGAGATTGACCATATACCATACGTGGAACGCATACAGTGGTCATGGTCTTCAACATCATGGGGACGAGGTATAAAATGTGACTATAAGATAGGTGACGGTGACTGGACCCCGCTTGTATGGATGGGTTCAAACCTGCATCAAGAAGGTTATACCTCGTTTTCAGACCAAGGCTATTTCATGGAGAATATAATAGATGCATACGATGTGTCTATACGTTGGCGTGTGTGGGACGGAGATCATCCAAGTACGACAAACGTTCAGAAAGGTCCAGACGGAACATGTCCGTTCCTTGAGCGTGTTGATACTACCAAGCAGGTGCAGCCGGCTCGTGTACACAAAATACAGATTTTCGGTAATGAGATTACTGCTGAACAGGCTGAATATGCAAGAAACAATCAGGTAAGTTACGTAGGTGAACTTTCTGACTTGGATAAGGGCGGTAGCGACGATGAGACAGAGGACACCGCTCCTGACGCAGATGCTCCTATAGAACTTTACACTGTAGATAAGAACGGCGGTGCTGACTTCAGCAGCATTCAGGAAGCCATAAATGCCGTTACTGACGGTTCACGCGGTATAATCTATATTCGTCCGGGTGTATATGACGAGAATATCTATTCTGGAACAAGTTCTGACAAGAATAAATATATAAGTCTTGTAGGTGAGGACAAGGAAACCACAATCTTGACATCTTCTGTTGACCGTGGAGCTAACAATCCTACAAAGACATATAATGACTGCGCTGCATTAAATGTATATACAAGTCGTTTCTATGCAGAAAACCTTACCATACGCAATACCAGCGGTAATGTAGGACAGGCTGAAGCCTTGTTTACAAACGGTGATGCACACTTGTTCAACAACTGTTATATTACAGGTTATCAGGACACTTACAAGACAAATGTCAGCTCACGTGGCTATTTCACAAACTGTACCATTGAGGGTGCTACAGACTTTATCTATGACAGTGGTATGGAGTGGTTTGAGAACTGTACTATCAATTGTGTTCAGGGTGGCGGATATATTACGGCTGCCGCAGACGCAGGCTTGACAATGACAAATATTTTCTATCCTTCTTTGAGTACAAGTCCATTCTATGCAGGCTTGTTCTTCAGAAACTGTAATATAACGGCAGACGAAGGCGTTGAGGATGGAGCTTACTATCTCGGTCGTCCATGGAAAGAAAGATGCGGAACTATGTTCCTACAGTGTACATTAGGAAGCCATATCAATTCTGCTGGTTGGCTGGAATGGGACGGTGCTGAGAACAACTGTTCATATCTGGAATACAAGAATGTAGATACAGACGGTAATCTCGTTGATACTTCTTCACGTGCGTCTTTCAGTCATCAGGCAACTGATGAAGAGGTAGAGGCTTACATGAATCCTGAATTCCTTTTCGACCTTTTGTCTGACGTGCCGTTTGATTATGCCACTATACTTAACGGTGCTGCTGCTCCGACAAATTTCAATGTAACGGAAACAGGCTTTACATGGGAAAGTGACGACATGGCAGTAGGTTATCTGATTTACAAGGATGGCGCCTTTGTTGATTTCGTGTCTGAAGCATCATATACGAAAGATGCAGACGATGAATCTGTATATTCTGTCAAGAGCGTTTCCAAGCATGGAGTAACTTCTGATGCTGTTGTTGCAAAGAATGCAACACCTCTTATTGCATTCCCTACAGCAGACGGATTTGGAAAATATGCTACCGGTGGACGTGGAGGCAAGGTTGTAACTGTTACCTCACTAGAGGACAACGGCGATGCTTCGCTTATTGAAGGAACATTGAGATGGGCATTCGACCAGTATGAGGGTGAACCTCTTACTATAGTATTTGCCGTCAGTGGAGAAATAAGATTGAAAGATGACTTGAGAATTAACCGTTCAGACTGGACACTTGCAGGTCAGACTGCTCCTGGTGAGGGAATTGTCATTACACATAACAAGGTCAACTTCGGCGGTTCACAGAACTTTATTGTACGTAATATACGTTTCCGTGCCGGTCATGCCGATTCTGCGGGCGAGACTCTTATGCAGAACTCTTGCGGTTCAGAAAACTGTTCTAACTACATCTTCGACCACTGTGTATTCGGTTGGTCTGTTGAGGAGAACATGAATACTGCTGACAGCCATTTCCTGACTGTACAGTATAGCATGGTTCATGAAGGACTATATAACGGCGGTCATAGCAAGGGCGCTCGTGGTTATGGTTCTCAATGGGGCGGTTCTCCTGCTACATATCATCATAATCTGTTGGCTCACAATAATTCACGCACTCCACGTTTCAACGGTGCACGCGGTGAAGACTATGTTGTATTCATGGAATATATCAACAACGTGAATTACAACTTCGGAGGTTCAGGCGGTTGTTATGGCGGCGAGAATACAGCGAATATAACAAGCTATAATGGCTTGAACTCTGCTCACGAATGTAACTTCATGAACAATTACTATAAGGCAGGACCTGCATCGAACAGCGCTTCAAGTGTCAAGTTCGTTACTTCAAGCTATGCCCGTTCTGGTGCTACATCATGGGGACCGGCAAAGTGGTATGTAAACGGTAACATTATAGAGAACAACTCTACAGCAAATGCCGACAACTGGACTGCAATGGCTGCTGAGACTTATTCTTTGTCAGACATTCGTGTAGACGAGAGAATAGTTACTGAAACTCCGTATTACAGATATTCTGTTGCAGGTAATATCGGAACATACGATCCAGAACTGTATATGATGACTGAATATGAGACAGCAGAGAATGCCTTTAATACCGTAGTTGAGAAGGCTGGTACTGTCAATAGAGACAAGATTGAACAGCGTATCGCGGAAGAGACAAAGAACGGAACGGCTACATACAAAGGCTCTATAGGTGGAAAATCAGGTATCATAGACCTTGAAACCGATGTTGAAGGTTTCTATGCTTATTCAACAGACTATACTGTTCCTACAGATACTGATGGTGACGGTATGCCAGATGAATGGGAAAAAGCTCATGGTCTCGATTATACTGTTGAAGACCAGAATACTTTGAATTCCGACGGATATACGGCATTGGAGGTTTATTTGAATAGTCTTATGGGTGAGACAATGGACGATAATTTCACTTCTGGCATCAAGTCAGTAACATTGACTGCACCAGAGGTTAGCTACAATGCAGAGACAAATATCCTGACTGTAAGTGAGAATACTGTTGGTGGTACTCTTAGAGTATATTTGACGGATGGAACTTTGCTTTCATCCCAGAGAATATCATCTACACAGACTTCATTAGCAGGTATTCCTACAGGTGTTGTGCTGTTCCGCATAGACGGTGCAGGCCTAACTCCTAGGATGTTTAAAATCAAGAAATAATTGTTTTGACAAATAATATTAGTGTTAGAGGGCATTTCGTTGAGAGATGTCCTCTAACTATAATCCGCAAAACGAAATGTTTAAAATAGCACCTTTTAATAAGTAAAAAGGTG
>JAUNIZ010000334.1 GCA_030523165.1 Prevotellaceae bacterium | reverse complement strand
TTGCTCAGGCACTTATAAATAATGTTAAACTATAGTGTTGCGGAATTAAGGATAAGTTTGATAGTCATGCTTAATTTCATTATATAAGATTGCATTTATGTTACACAAAAGTATGAAAATAAAACCATATCTGCAAGATGTAATGGTGGAAATATAAATCATGACATTATAAAAAATCTTGTTTGATTATTACAACATTCCCCTGATAAACGCATCAAAATCTTTTGCAGAGCCTATATCATATAATGAAAATCTACAACTTAGGGGTTATCACCCATTAAATTAAAAGTCAAATTGCGTGAAGAAGTCAGGTACAACCGTATTCTTCAATCTTTCAAACAAGCCAATGGAATGATCTTTACTCCGTCATTACGGGTATACGCCATGTTGCCTCCCGTCAAAATGATAAGTAGATCTGGCTCACGTAGAGGTACTTGCTTTTCTTTTTTGTTATGCTCTTGTATCAGTCGTTTTAGTTCCAATAAATGCTCTGCGCCTTCTTCTATTTCACGACTACCCAACTTACATTCTATAAGAGCATAGCGACCATCTGCCAGATGAAGAACGAAATCAGCCTCCAATCCATAACGATCACGATAATAAGACAGATGACTGCCAAAATCAGGAGTATACGCACGTAGGTCACGTGCACACATCTGTTCAAATATGAATCCAAAGGTCTTGAGTTGTGTCATTAGAGCCTGCGGGGTAAGGTTCAAAGCAGCTACAGCAATAGAAGGATCAGCAAATGCACGTTTCAAACCACTACGAATAGCTGTCTTACTTCGCACAGATGGACACCACGCTTCAATATTATCAATGACAAACAGACGTTTAAGCGAGGTTACATAATCTTCAAAGGTACTCATGACAAGTGACACCTCACCAGAAGCAGTCACGTCTGCAAGCAATGAAGTATTTTTGGCAAGTGTGGAAATATTACGGGCATAAGAGCGCAAGATAGCGCGTGTTATTCGTTCTTCCCTATGTACTCCGTCAACTCTTGAAATGTCGTCACGACAAATAGTGTCTACATAGTTGCGGGCAATAAGCAGTTTAGCCCTATCACTTTTCATGTTGACAAAAGCAGGCCATCCTCCCCGACAAGCAGCATATATCAAATCCTCTATCTTCATTTCCGAAGTAATGCCATCAATGTCAAGTTGTTGATCGTTGAAAAGTTCAATTAAGGATATCTTTCCATTTGATTCCCCTGACTCCCAAAGGCTCATAGGCAACATCTTCATACGAGAAATACGTCCAGTTCCTGAATGATGGATTTTACTTTTGTCTACAGCATTAGAACCTGTCAGAATGAATTGTCCAGGTGTTTGACGCTTATCTACCATGGTGCGTACTGCGTCCCAAAGCACAGGGGCATCTTGCCATTCGTCAATTAACCGTGGCGTATCACCTATCAGAAGTAGCGAAGGTTTGGATGCAGCAGTAACAGCATACTCTTCTTGCATATCCGGGTCCTGCATTCTGATTACGCTTTTACTTATCTGCTCTGCTGTGGTTGTCTTACCACACCACTTTGGACCTTCTATAAGCACTGCTCCAAAAGCCTCCAGACGTTCTTCAAGATGATTATCTGCTATACGATGAAAGTAACTCATATTATTTCTCTATTTACTTGTAACTGGCACTCAAAGCAAGTGCTGAATCTATCCTACACTTCCTTGCAAATATATGAATGCAAAATTTCTATTGCAAATATAATAATATTCAATCGAACAAGCAAATAAAAACTAACTTTTGTGGTGTTTCACAACTAACTTTTGTGGTGTTT
>JAUNIZ010000106.1 GCA_030523165.1 Prevotellaceae bacterium | reverse complement strand
TTGTTGCGTTTATATTGCACAAAAATTGTTCTAATTAGGAAATGTTTACTATTTGCTTACATTTTAAAAATGAAAGGAAATGTTAAACGTTTTGTAAACATTGCAGACAAATAGTGTAAAAATAACAGTAGTTAAAATTAACCGCATGAGATTATAAGGTAACGCTACGCATAGAGAATAGGCATCCTTATCTGCAGGTCTATGACCAGCAGTTATAGAAAGTTCGCCGCCTTCAGCGACGGTAGATAGTAGCGTAGTATATACCGCAAGCCACGCTACGCTCGCATGGCGGTTACAGAGATTGGCCCTCTTCGAGGACCTACGTAAATTAATTACAGATACCTTGATAGTGAATAGTTGGTGCAGACGTGACAATTAATTTCATAACGAAACAATATGTCCCTGAAAGGGGCAAACTATCCCTAACCGCCATGCGAGCGTAGCGTGGCTTGCGGATATGAATGATACTAATATAAATCGTCATCAAAGGTGGCGAACTTCCACTAACCGCCATGCGAGCGATAGCGTGGCTTGCGGATATGAATGATACTAATATAAATCGTCACCAAAGGTGGCGAACTTCCACTAACCGCTATGCGAGCGTAGCGGGGCTTGCGGATTATACGTACAATACTATCTACCGTCACCGAAGGGCAGCAAACTCTCTTGCCTGTATCGATGTCCTTTGGTTTCCGATAAACAATATTTGACTTGCCAAAACAGAAAACTTTTTCTTTTTATTTGACACAGGCACATCATTTTTCTCTATTTGAAAATAGTACGAAATCATGACAAAAGAAAATCGTGAAATAGAAAAACAGATGCTCAAAACTAGGGTTGAAAATGATAATCTATGGGGTAATTTCAGATAATAGCATAGGTTATTGGCAATAACCCATAGGGTAATCACTGAAAAATGCCCTATTTTTTAGTTGCAAACAAGCCGTTTTCTACCCAAAAACAGGTCAGTTATGGCATGTTATGTCCTATTTTATACGGTTATTTTATGCACACAATAAGCATAAACCTTCGTAAATCATTATATACAAACACTTTAATTTTGCACACATTTCCTTGCGATATTTGCGTCCACGACATTTTTATTTCAAAAAACAGCCCTTCTCAGCGCGTTAAAAGCATAGATTTTATGACTTAAACTTTACATATCACAGAAAACTTTAGATATTGTTTACTGTTTATGTGCTGCAGGTCTACGACCAGCAGTTAAAGAGGTCGAGCATTGTCTATCGGATTACAATTGGCTTTCCCCTATCGGGCCACCGACCGTTGGTTCCTAATACTCATAACATCGGGATTGCAATTGGCTTCCGCTACGCACGCCGACCGTTGGTTCCCGATGAACGAAGCGTAGCGGGGCTTGCGGTATATACAGACATCTATATATCGTCGCTGAAGGTGACGATAAAAAAATCCCGGCAGATAAGGAAATCTGCCGGGACAAAACGGTATCGGGCTTAAGTATGTTTTAAGCCTGAGTTTGTGATAATCAGAAATAGTAAGCTGCAGAAATCTGCCAAGAGTTAGAACGGCCACGGATAAGACTCTGTACACCGTCTACAATAGTAGTCTCACCACTCTTTCCGCAAACGATGTTGTAGTTTGCACCAATCTGCAAGTGGCTGAGAAGCATTACGCCTGCACCGACGTTAACGCTGAATTCTGAATCCTTGAACTTCCAGTTAGTATTAGAAAAGCTGTAGTTCTTGCTACCGATATTGAAGCCCCACTGTGGACCTGCAGCGAAATAGATGCTTGCCATGCTGCCAAGACCAATGCCATAACGGAGATTGACAGGGATGTTGATAGCCTGCTTCTTTATTGTCTTGTCATTAACCTCTGCCTCGCGCTGGTCGAAAAGAGCGGAAGCATCGAGACCGATACCTACAACAGGCACAGTAAACTTAACTGTAGGACCGATAAAGAAACCGGTACGGTTAGACGCATTGAGAACATCCTCGCTGAAAGACATGCTTGTAATGTTAAGACCGCCTTTCAAACCGAACTTGAACTGTGCGTTTGCTGGCAATGTGACACACATGGCCACAGCAACCAGAATAAGCGTAAAAACTTTTTTCATACGTTTTGTGTGTTTAATGATTAATAATAAGCCGTCTCCCATCGTGGGAGACGGTAAACGTTTATACATTTTAGTGTCTCTCCCTTCGCACGGTTACGCGTGCAGCTGGAGAAGAACCAGATGAGCTTTTCTTTGAAGAACGTGTGCTGACCTTTGTGTCAGAGTTAGACGCACGACGGTTTTTCTTTACTTTCTTACCTTTAACATTGACCTGTGCCTTGGCTATGCTGTCGAGAGAGTCCTTGCGAGCCTGGTCGCCCCAGATGTTCTTCTCGAAGGAAGCAAGCTCTGCCTCAATGCGCTTCTGCTCCTTTGCCATTGCAGAGTCAGTAGGGCAATACTGGCTGAGCGTCATACCAAGCATGTTTGTGGTCTTGTATATCTTTCCGCTATACTTGTTGCGTGTGAAATAGTCGTCAACACTCATCGTAGCGGCATTGTTGAGATTGCTGGTCATGATAATCTGCTTGCTCAGGAAAGGAGCAATGTCATCATACTTAACCCAGAACAAAGGATACTTCTGCGCTGCATCGCCGAAATCGTCTTCACGCGACATTATAGGACAAAGGGCAATAACCTTTGTATGGAAGGTGGAAGAAGCCTGATCATAGTATGCGCTTTCCTTAATATAGTAGGACTTAACCTCACGCGAAGGAATATCGCTGTCATCAAGGCGAATACGTCCGTTGTTCTGCTTCTCGTAATAGATATGATAGTTGTCAAGGAATGCCAACGGCTTGACACGCGCAGAGTCATTGAACACTTCATTGCCGTCAAGACGATATTCATACGCCTTGATATTGCCTGTCATCATCAGCTTGAACATATAAGTGAAAAGGTTCATCTGTGTTCCGGCAGGCTCAATGGGATAATAAAGTCCGGCATTGGCTTCTTCTTCAAGATTGACCTCACGGTAAATGTCCCTGCGCCATACAACGTCTTCAGACATTGTGGCAGCCGTAGGATAGGATATACGGGCACGCGTGGTAAGAGTCTGCGACGGAGAAGAAGACTTCTTCTGCGCATTACGACGTGCCGCCGGCTGTGCTGCCGCTGTACCAGCCATACATATTATCGCCAAAATAAACAAGAATCTTTTCATATTCATATTATTGTTTTTAACCGAACCGCCCATCATAAAGTATAGCGGCGACGGTGTTTATTTCACTATTATTTCCATTGAACCGGTGAGAGTACGTGTTATACCGTCAGGTCCAACTGCCTTGACACGGTTGATGTAGAAACGCTTGTTGCGTGACAAGCTGCGGAAGACTTCACGCTGACGCGCTGAGAAGGAGTCGCCGCTGGACACCATAGGAACCGCATTACCCATGTTGTCGTAGAACACTGTCTCAAAGTCGAGAACCTTGAACTGTATGTCAAGCAGACCGTCGTCGATAGCAGCCTTAATGCCGCCTACAGACATAAGAGAAGCCTTGGCAAGTCCACCGCCACGGAAGCGGTTGTCGCCAATCATGATGTAAGCCGTTGGATCAGGCAACTTGCGCACATGGAAAGAGAACTGTCCGATAGGCTTTGGCGAACCTGTCTGCAATGAAGAGACATTTATAGTAACATCCTTGCCAACGGCAGAAGGACGTGCAATGTATTTACCCGGTCCGACAGGCTGTAGCACACCGCCGGTCATAGTAGCGGTAACCTTATTGAGAGGAACACCAGGAATACTTATGCTTATAGGATTGCTATAGCCAGCATAGAGTACGTTCATGAGATCGGCAGAAACAGTTGCGCTCGGGTCTACTACGGTATATTTCTGCGTGAAGTCACGACGGATTACATCGCCGTCGCCGTTCTTCATCGTCATATAGCCACTGAAAGTGAAGTCGCCCGTCTTGTTAGTAATAAACTCATAGGTGTTGTTACGGAGGTTTACCTCACGTCCACCGATATAAATCTGCGGCGACTGGGTAGTGTCTACTGCAGCCATGACAATCTGTGCGGAGAACTTGTCGCCACGAACTATTGTCTGGGCATTAGGTATAACAAACGCGCTGAGTTTGTTGACGCGTATATCCTTGACATCGATATTGGAAACAAGAGTATGCAGAACTTCTCCCTCTGCATAGCGCACATCGCTCTGCAGTTTGGTGAGAAGGGTGACAGCAGCAGCCACAGGCATATCCTCAAACATGTATTCCTGCCAGTTCTTGCCCATAGTCTTTGCATTCTTAGGCAGGGTTGTAGTAAGGTTGCTGCTTATTATCGCCTTCTGGCGTTCATCGGTAACCATAGTAAGGATACGCTCACGGAAAGAGTTGATAGCGTTGTAAAGCTGTTTGCCTTTTCCTGAGCCAGGAGCGAGCATTACCTGATTGGCAGCTTCAAGGTCTTCCTTGCGCTGAATGTCAAAGACATTGCCGTCGGCACCGTCAGCTTCCTTGACAATAGCCTCCTTCAGCTGCTGAGCGAAATCAAATAGCGAGTCGCTCATCTGCTTTACTGCTGTAGCCTTGTCGAACCAAGCCTTAACCTTCTGAGGGTTGGTTTTCATCTGGGCTTCGAAATCCCCGTACAAAGCTTCGTTCTCGGTGGTAGAGTTGGAAGTAGTACGATGAAGACTCTCTTCAACGACAGAGAAACCCTCAAGCACTTCCGTAGACACGTTGAGCGCAAGCATAGCCATCAAGACGACATACATAAGATTGATCATCTTCTGGCGTGGGGAAACCGGTCTTTTCTTTATAGCCATTTACTTCTAAACTTCAGGGTTGGCACTATTAGGTGCGGCAGCACGCATGTTTACGGTCATAGCTTCAATCATGCGGGCATAAATCTTGTTAAGTTGTTCTATCTGTGCAGCCATCTTGCGTGACTGTTCGTTAATCTGGTCGATGGTACCAATCTGTGAGCTTGCGCCCTTAAGCTGCATCTCGTAAACCTTGCAAATGCCTGTAAGAGTGCGGTTGAGGTTTTCCATCTCTTCAGAGTCGCGTGTAAGACGCATGCTCTGTTCAGAAACCTTGCCAAGCATTTCTGTAAGACGTTTCAGTTCGTCAACATAGTTGCTTGTAGCTTCTTCCATTTCAGGAGATACCTGCTGCTGACGGGCAACCCAGTCAACAGAAAGCTGACCTGCAGGAACAGTACCTGCCACAGGCTGAACGCCTTCGCCCTCAGCTGCAGTCTGCATAGATGCTGCTTCACCGGAACCGGAAGGAATACCACCGCCACCAAGGATAACAGTAGAAACGCCTGAGCCGCCACCTATAATATTAACCTGACCTGCAGCAGCCGGAGCTTCGGCAGAAACAGTTTCATCGTCTCCCTCGTCAAAGATTTCCTCATCCTCTTCGTCAGCGACATGAGTAGGAAGATCCTTGCCGTCGGCAGTCTTGTCGAACGGACGGTCGAACGCGGAAATAAAGAACACGATAACCTCAGTACCCATACCGAGATAAAGCATTATGTTGGCTCCCGGAAGGTGGGTGAGTTTGAACAATGTTCCAAGAATAACGATTGATGCACCCCAACTGTATGCGTAATTAAGAAACGTCTGTCCAGGTACGCTGTCAAGCCACCTCTGCAAACGATATACTATATTAAACTTGCTGTATTCTGTCATTGTTATTTCTTGCTCCCTTTTTGTTTTTTACTTGTTGTACTTGCCAGACTGCGCACGCAACGGAAACCGATATAGCTGCGCGGCTGGTTCTGATATTCCCATGTACGCCATGCGGAACGGATGTAAGACTCAGGGTCTTTCCATGAACCTCCACGCACGCTCTTCTTCTTAAGCTTGTACGGGTCTTCCTTAGCCGCATTGTATTTCAGTTCCGGGTTAAGGTCGTTCATAGCGTCTACACCTGCCTCGGTGTAAGTAGTGCTGGTCCATTCGGCAACGTTTCCTGCCATGTCATAAAGTCCGTTGCTGTTGGCAGAGAATAGTCCAACGCGACTCGTGATAAGGCTTCCGTCTTCGGTATAGTTGCCTCGGTCGGGCTTGAAGTTGGCAAAGAAACATCCCCTATCGTTCTTCACATCGACATTGTCCCAAGGGAATTCGGAACCACTCTTGCCACGTGCGGCATACTCCCACTCGGCTTCAGTAGGAAGGCGATAACGCTGTATGTAGCGTGCCTCACCGCCAAGTCCCTTAAGAAGATAGTCGGTACGCCATGCGCAGAAAGCATTTGCCTGCTCCCATGTAACGCCCACAACAGGATAGTCGTTGTATGTAGGACTGCTGAAATAAAGACGCATGTATGTCTCGTTGTCAGAATTGACGAAATCGTTAACCCAACAGGTAGTGTCAGGATAGATATTTACGATATAAGTATTAAGGAAATCCCACGGTCCGCTGAGAGGACGGTCGATAGTCTGTGTAACAATACGCCCTTCATCGTCAATGTAAGCGGTATCCTTTGATATCATCACCACCTCGTCAGGGTTGACTGTAACGTCAGTATTAAGATTACGCTCTGACGGATTAAGACGGTTGCGGCGAAGAGCTGCAGCGGTATAGTCGTAAACCTCATAGCGATAGTTCATCTGGCTGGCATCAAGAAGTTTCTCTCCAGTGACAGGATTAGTGACATAAAGACTCTCAATGGCACGAAGCTCATCTTCATTAGGCTTGCGTGGAAGAGCCTTCTTCCAGTTAAGATGCGGAGTAACAGGGTCGCCGTTCTTGTCCTCCGTTATCATGTATGTTTCATCGCCTCCATAAGCAGGGTCGGCAAGACGCGTTCTGAGAATAGAGTCGCGAACCCAGAAAACAAACTGCTTGTATTCGGAGTTTGTCACTTCTGTCTCGTCAATCCAGAAACCGTCTACAGAAATGTCCTTTCTTGGAGTCTGCTTTCCCCACAGGCTGTCGTCTTTCTCGACACCCATCTTAAGGAATCCTCTGTTGATAAGAGTCATGCCGTAAGGCGTAGGCTCATTAAAGGCTCTACCGCTGACACCGACAACCTCGCCTCCACGTCCTGAAGACGAAGCCATCTTGCCTCCGAGACAACCCGTGAGAGTCATCAGAACGGCAAAGCCAACAGCCATTATGCTTTTTCTAATTTTCATATTATTATAGTATTCTTACGCTTTTATGTTTGTTCTTACCTTTCTTTAGCAGGTTCAGATCCATCTGATAGCCGACAAACAGTTCATGACTGCCGTTGCCGACGCTTATCGCCGAGGTATATACTTCATAGCTATAGCTTACGTTTATGCCATGGAAGTTACCGCCTACAAGCACAGTAACAGAGTTGGTAGGACTGTAAGACAAGCCGCCGTAAAGCATTTTCTTGTCATTGGTATATACCAGTCGCCCCGAAACATCTGCCCTATAAGCGACACCGTCTGTTCGTAAAAGCACAGAGGGGTGTATAGTTAGAAACGGATTTCTCAGCTTAATATTGTATCCACCAGTCAAATAATATGTTCTGTCAACCTGTAATTCGTAAGTATCGCCCATTTCTACCAGCGGAGCCGTAAGGTGCTGGACAGAAGCGCCGACATACCAAGGACCGTGTGTATAATACAATCCAAATGCCATATCGAGAGCATTACCGTTAATCTCTGAAGATGAAAAAGCAGGGTCGCTGGTATCATCTACATCGACTTCGGTACCGTCGAAATTCTCGCTTATAAAGCCAACCTGCAGTCCCGCACCCAACACACCGCCGAAAAGGCGGAAGCGGTAGGCATACTGCAATGCCAGACGCTGATGGGTAAAAAGACCTATCTGGTCATTGAGCAGAGACGCTCCTACTCCATGATAGTTCTTAAGAAAATAGACAGGCATGTCTGCTCCCACGTACATTGTTCTAGGATTATTCTCAAATCCTGCAAAATTAAGCGCATAGGCACCGACAATGTTCAGCTTGGACTGCTTGCCCACTGCAGCAGGATTATAATAAGGCTCCATGTCCCAGTAATGACTGAAAGACACGTCATATTGCGCCTTGGCCCCTATGGAAACCAAAAGCATGATTGCCGATATGAAAAGAATACGTCTTAGCACGACAATATAACGCACCGATTGTCTTTTTATTGTTTATTCTCCGTTCTTTACCGTTATTTTGCTCAATAACAGTTACATTTCCGAATGACACGCATCAGGAACACCAGACAGAAAGAATTCCGAAATCTTATTATCGATTTGGGTAACAGGTATAAAACGTAAAGAGGCAACCGTCAGCTGACGGTTGCCTCTTTTATAAATTTAAATCAGTACTCATCTTCGTTGAACAGGAAATCCTCCTTTGTAGGATAATCTGGCCAGATATCTTCGATACTCTCGTAAACATCGCCTTCATCCTCAATTTCCTGAAGGTTCTCCAGTACTTCAAGAGGAGCACCAGAGCGAATCGCATAGTCAATCAATTCGTCTTTAGTTGCAGGCCATGGCGCATCTTCAAGTTTTGAAGCTAATTCAAGTGTCCAATACATAACTTTATTTGTTTTAGGATTTTAAATCATGCGCAAAAGTACTATATTTTTTCTTATTTGCAAGTTTTCTTCCAAGTTTTTTCTCTTACACCATCAATAAAGTTTAATTTTCTCGCTAAAACAAATAGATAATCCGACAAACGGTTCATATATTGCAACACAGCGGGGTCAAGTTGGGTAGCTTCGTTAAGGGTAAATATCCTTCGTTCTGCTCTTCGGCAAACAGTACGGCATACATGGGCTATGGCTGCCTCATGAGAACCGCCAGGCAGGATAAATGATGTTTGCTGAGGAATATTCGCCAAAATCACATCAATCTCTGTTTCAAGAACATCCACTTCATCAGGATCGAGCGTAAAGGAAGGCGCAAGAGGAGTCTGCGACTTGTCTGTCGCAAGATAAGAACATACAGTAAACAAGTTTGTCTGCACACGGAGGATGATATTCTTGTCATCACCGTCTTTCATGAATGAAGCCAAAAGTCCGAGCTGGGCACTTAGTTCATCAACTGTACCGTATGCCTCAATACGAGCATTGGTCTTCTTTACTTTCACTCCACCAATAAGGCTGGTCATTCCCTTATCACCGGTCTTTGTATACACCTTACTTATTTTCATAGCCGTAGAAGTTAAAAAGATAAATATTATAATTATTACTCACTTATGTTTCAATATCCACTATCTCCAAGCATGTCTACTTACTGCTACTTCTTCTATTTCTCTCAAACTTCCAGAATCACCAAATCAGAAATTTATAATATAATTCCTCTTGAACAATTTCTTTTCAAAACATACGATGCCGCAATAATAGAGGTCAAATGTAACAACCCCATCCAATAGACTTACCGTTTCTCGCCAGAACTGTTTGGCATCCTTATTACTCCTGATACCTTCTATAATAAAGACGGAACCGTCTATAGCCTTCATGCAAGCCTTGTTGAACAATCGTCTGTAATCTCCATCAGGTACTATCCTCATCAACGTTATATTATCAAGAGTATCTACAAGCTTTATATCGGTGTCATCAGTCAGCTTAACCAGCCTTGACTTTCGGCATCCAGCCTTGAAATACATGTCATATACCTTTTTTGTATTACCATATTGCACCACTTCTTTAGGCTGGACATGATTCGCTATACGTAGATATAACCTACCGAGCTTATGCGCCAATACACTTTCACCCTTTGCCTTCTTCTCTATTTCTTTATATGCATAATAAGGATAATGCTCATTTATCACATATCTGACAAATCTATACGCCCATGGTGACTGAACACCAAAGCCTCTGCAATAACATATACGGCACATCCATACTATAAAACGTTTAAAACGAGTTACTATCTGTTCTTGCATTCTACATCTTTTTCGGATCTGTCTATTTTATATTTTATTTCTTACAAAGATAATACAAATAAAAGAAAAAAGCAAATTAAGAGTGAAATATTTTTATTTTTCCTATAAAGCGGTCTAAATGTCATTAACAACAACAGGTATTTATCTTCCCTTCTGAGTGATAATAGAAAATAATATCGTAACTTTGCAAAAACATCACATTAATGAAATCACTTAGAGAATTATATAAAATAGGTAAAGGTCCGTCAAGCAGCCATACAATGGGACCGCAGAAAGCCGCAAAGATTTTCGCTGAACGGCATACTGATGCAGCTGCATTTGAAGTTACCCTATACGGCAGTCTTGCTGCAACAGGCAAAGGACACATGACAGATATTGCTATTGAAGATGTTCTGAACAAGATTGCAAAAGTAAATATTATATGGAAACCTGAGGTCTTCCTTGAATATCACCCTAATGGTATGACATTCTCTTCATTCAACACCAACAAAGAGAAAGACGATGAATGGACTGTTTTCAGCATTGGAGGCGGAGCGCTTTCTGAAGGAAAAGGCGAAGACGACGCATTCAATACACCAGAGAGATATGAAATGAACACCATGACAGAAATAATGGAATGGTGCTGCAACAATGGTAGAAGCTATTGGGAATACGTAGATATATGTGAAGATTCCGACTTCTGGGATTATCTCATGGAGGTATGGAAAACAATGAAAGAAGCTGTAGAAAACGGTCTGAATCATGAAGGAAGACTACCAGGTCCATTGAACCTAATGCGTAAGGCACCTATATATCATGTTAAGGCATCAGGATATAAACAATCATTGCAATCAAGAGGACTAGTCTACGCTTATGCTCTTGCAGTAAGTGAAGAAAACGCTTCTGGAGGAACAATTGTTACAGCTCCAACATGTGGAGCCTGTGGTGTATTGCCTGCTGTTCTATATCATTCAGCCAAAGGTCACGGTTTCAACGACACACGCATAATACATGCTATTGCCACAGCAGGACTTATTGGAAATATTGTAAAGCAGAACGCATCTATATCTGGTGCCGATGTCGGTTGTCAAGGTGAAGTCGGTGTTGCATGTGCCATGGCATCTGCTGCAGCATGCCAGTTATTCGGAGGAAGTCCATCACAAATAGAATATGCCGCAGAAATGGGACTTGAACACCATCTTGGAATGACTTGCGATCCTGTGTGCGGATTAGTACAGATTCCTTGTATTGAACGCAATGCTTTTGCTGCAACAAGAGCACTAGACGCAAACCTTTATGCTGCATTCTCAGATGGAAATCATAGGGTTTCATTTGACAAGGTAATAGACGTAATGAAGCAAACAGGACATGACATACCTTCTCTATATAAGGAAACAAGTGCCGGAGGACTAGCAAAGAATTTCTAATACAAATTCAATTTACATTTGAGACTATACCAATAAAATAACTCTATAGTAAATTCAAAGAAAAATCCCCGATATCCAATGTGCGGTATCGGGGATTTTATGTAACTGCATGCAAGCGTATGCGTGGCTTGCCTTATATGCGCATATACATATATAAAGTATACATATACTCATATACATATATATAATTTTTAATATACATATTATAATATACATAAATATATAGAGGGCAGTATAAAAAAGAATCTCCCCGGCATCCATCCGGACACCGGGGAGAACCTATCAATC
>JAUNIZ010000105.1 GCA_030523165.1 Prevotellaceae bacterium | reverse complement strand
CAATCAAGTTTACTTGAAATTGCTGAGGTGACGCTTATCTTATGCAAAGATAACGCAAACCGAACGCAATCAAGTTTACTTGAAATTGCTGAGGTGACGCTTATCTTATGCAAAGATAACAAAAAAAAATAAAACTACGTAAATTTTGAAATAATATTAAACGAAATAGAGACAAAGGCAATTCTTGGCGACAAACAATAGTTTTATCACTCGTAAAACTATGCTTTATCAGCACGAAAACGTATGTTTATTCGTATAATCACAAGAACAACAGCACCAAACACGCTTGTTACACGTTGTCTGGAGCTGTTTTCCTGAAATCTTCTTACCTTAAAATCAACTAATTCTAATGAACTAATTATGAATCTATTAACTCTTTATAAATACTACAATAAAAACAATAAAGCTTCACAGCTTCAATTTCCAGTTTGCTTTTGTGCAAAAGAAAACATTTTGTCTGGTAATTATATCTTTGTGGTCTACGGTTATAATTTCTTTCCGTTGACCTTTACATTCTTCATTGTGCAATTATTTATAATATCCTTGATTGTGCCTTCTTTCTGTTCCGTAAGTTCAAGGTTCTCGAATACGAAATCAGACAAAAGATACTGGTCATCTGAACGTTTAATGTCAAATACTGTCTTGCAGTCAAGCTTTATATTCTTCATCGTAACGTTAGACGAATAAGACATTATATACTTTTTGCCGCCCTTTAAGTCAAAGAACTGTGTCCAAGGTTTGATATACAAGAATGTTCCTGCATTGCCTTTAATATCTGAAACCTCTATATATTCATAGTTCTGAGGAGTGTCAGGGCGCATCTTAAGCCAAAGTAGACGTTGCGCACCATCAACGGTACATCTGCGGAACAAAACGTTCTTTGTATGCAGTGATTCACTTCCTACAGTCATTGCGCTATGGCAGAAACCGAAATCGCAATCTTCAACAATGATAAACTCATTCATACCGTTGCGTGAATCCTTGTCCGCATCTGGCCCTTTACCGCCTTTGAATACGAAAGCGTCATCATTTACAGACACCTTGCAGCCTTTGATAAGTATGTTCTTGCATACATCCATGTCTACAGCGTCAGAACTAGGAGCCTTAACTGGCACATGTGGAGCAAAGATATCCAGGTTTAATATCTTCACATTCTCGCATCTATAAAGATGTGTAGTCCAGAAAGGAGAGTTCTCTAGCCTTACTCCAGACAGCATAACGTCACGACTTTCTGCTATATATACCAAACGAGGACGCATTTCCTCAAGATTAGTACAATTCTTGTTTACCTGTCTTCTTAGCCAGAATGACTTCCAGTATCTCATTCCGTTACCGTTTAATGTACCTTCGCCTGATATTGTGAAACCATTGACACCTATTGCATTGACCAAAGCCGCAAAATACTTGATGCTTTGACCTTCCATTCGGGTATCTATAATCTTGAAATCGCTTATATCATCACTGCCTTTCAACACAGCACCCTTATCAAGATAAAGATGTGTTCCAGGCTTAAAGAACAAAGAACCGCTGAGATACGTTCCTTCAGGTATACGCACTACCCCACCGCCATTATCTGCAACCTTATCAATAACAGCCTGTATACGTTCTGTCTGCAGTATTGTACTATCGTTAACTATATCATAGTCTGTTATAGTATATACTTTTCCCAATTCATTCAATGGTGTTATCTTTGTATCACGAAACCAGTCAGACACAGGAGTGCCGTCAGGGAATTTGTCCTTGCTTGACGCTGCCACTGCATTCTGTGGTAATATAGCCACAAAAGCAGCACATACAAATAGTTTCTTTAATAGTTTATTCATATTGAATCAGAATTTCTTGGTTAATTACTTTAAGTATTCTGCAAGCGGACTATCCATCTTCTTCAGTGCCTTTGCTATGCGTTTAGCATTCTCTTTTGCACCTTTCAATGATGAATGTGTATGGTCATTATTGAAATAAGCGGCAGTTTTCTTCTCGCCTTTCTTCTCAAAATCATCCGCAGCTATTGAATTAAGGTCTATAAACGGAACGCCTTTTGACTCGGCAACCTCTTTTGCCCATGGCACATAAGAATTAGTAAAGCGGTCTATCTTGCCGTCTTTCCATATATTACGTGCAGTAGGAGTAAGTACAATCGGTGTCGCGCCTTTCTCTAAAGCATCCATTATAAACTTACGAAGATACCAGCCATATGTATAAACCACCTGATAATGCTTGTCCGGCATAAGGAATACCTGACTCTCAGGACCTGCTCCATGCAGTTCTCCACGTGCCTTGTTTGTATTTACCGGGCCTCCGTCATTATGCCCGAACTCCATTAGCACATAGTCACCAGGCTGTAAAGAGTTGTAAACGGAATCCCAACGGTTTTCATCAAGGAATGTTCTTACGCTTCTTCCTGCTTTTGCCGCATTATATACCGTGATTTTCTTTTCGTCAAATAGTTCATGGAATACAGCACCCCAGCCCCACATTCCGTTTTCGTCGTTATCGAAATTCTTGACTGTGCTGTCTCCAATTGTAAACACTACGGGTTTCCCCTCTTCACGCTTTAATCCAGGAACGGTAGGCTTTGTTAGAGGCTTAAGATACTTGGCAAGTTCCAATCCAGGACAAAGACTTATGCCTTCAGCAGCAGACTCTGCGTTTACCCTTGCACCGAATTCTGTTGTGTGAATACGGTCGCCATAGAACATATACTTCATCTTTTCCTTGCCAAAGCGTTCAAACTTGGTTGCAGTAATATTATTAAGGTCTATGAAAGGCACGCCTTCTGCCTCTGCAACCTGCTTCGCCCACAATCCATACGTCTTGTCTACACGAGTAACCTTGGTGCTGTCAGCATCATCCCATGCAAGACGCGGTGTCAAAGACATCAATATAGGATAAGCGCCCTTCGCTTTTGTCTCGCGAATATAGCGACGCATATATTCTCCGTATGTATAAACGGTTTCATTAACGCCGGTTTCCTTGATTGTAACATTCAATGTATCGTTGCCAATTCCAGGAATTGACGCACGTGCCCTGCCGCTATCATAAGGTCCGTTGTCGTTATGGCCAAGCTCTATTATAACCCAGTCGCCTTTCTTCACACCTTTTAGCACATCTTTCCATAGTCGTGTATAGAATGTACGGCTACTTGTTCCTCCTAAAGCATGGTTCTCAACTGTTATTTTATTCTCGTCAAAGAACTCCTGTTCAAAATATCCCCAGCCCCATTGACCGTTGTTTCCATTGCCTAATGTGCCGTTTCGCATAGTTGAATTGCCTACCAAGAACAATACAGGATTGTTTCCCTTGCGTGAAGAGCCAGCAACAGGACGTGCTGTCTTTGCCTTGTCAAGACTGTCTAATGTCAAGTCTTTCACTCCATTGACGTCTTTCATCGGCGAAGTTACCTTTTCCTGTGCATTTACCTTTGTACCGGTAAAAGCAATCATCAACAATGCGTATACAAATATATTGAAATATCTCATCTTTCTTTTATTTTTCTTTGCTGCAAAGTTAAGTATCTTTCTCTTATTCTCCAATGAATATAATACACTTACTTTGTAAATATGTACACTTACTTTATTTTACATCCTCTAAATATGCCCTTTAGGTCTGTACCGAAGTAAAAACCAGGTTGTGTAGGCTGGTTGTAGCCAACATTTTCCGTGGCAATACTTATTCGATAAACCGGATCTTCAAGGAATGTATGAAATCTGTAATCAGTAGGAACTGTACTAATATACAGATGTAAAGAGCTACCATCTTCTGTAGGCAACAGCACTTCTTCACGCCAATCTCCTATGATATCACCCTGCAGGCATGGCACTGCCTTAGTGCCGTTAATAGAAACGCAGCCGTCAAACACCTTTATTATATTACAGCACTTGGTTTTACTGTCGTACTTGCTTATGCGATTCCAGTCCAACAGCTCACGAGACAAGTCTCCGTCCCACCATACAGCCATGTTATATGATAGCCCTGATACATCTGAAGCTAGGAGTTCGCCTGCTATGGAACGTATTCCGCCCGATGCCAAAGACCACATTTCAACGCCTTTGCTTGCAGGATCTATATCCGCAGCCATGCATCTTCCTACATCAGTGCTGTCTTTTATCTGAAAGATTATCTTTCCTGTAGCCGCATCTCTGAATGTAGAGCCGTCTTTTCTATTCTCATGGCAAGCCCAAACCTGTAGGTTAGGACTGTCAGGGTCAAATTGTGTAAGATGCATTGCATCTCCATGACCTAGACAAGTAGAGTATAACCCTTTCCCGTCATTATCAACAGTCATTGAACCATAAACTATCTCATCACAACCGTCGCCATCTACGTCTGCCACACGAAGGTTATGATTACCCTGTCTGGCATAGATATTATTGCCTTTCTCATTGGTATCGAACACCCAACGTTTCTTTAGTTCATGTCCATCCCAATCGTATGCCGCAAGAACTGTGCGTGTATAATATCCACGACACATTACTACGCTTGGATGAATGCCGTCAAGGTAGGCAACACATGCCAGAAAACGGTCGCTACGGTTGCCATGTGCATCTCCCCAATCCATAGGATTTCCACGTGAAGGAATATAATCAGAGGTAAACATCGCCTTTCCTGTAAGTCCATTGAATACGGTAAGATATTCAGGACCAGTAACAATTCTGCCTCTAAGTCTGCCTGTAGTACCTACATAATCAGCATTTGCATCACCGATAATCTTGCCTACTCCGTCTTTAGTTCCGTCAGCAGTCTTCATTACGACCTCAGCCTTTCCGTCGCAATCAAGGTCATAGACCATAAACTGAGTATAATGAGCACCTGCGCGAATATTTCTTCCTAAATCAATACGCCATAGTTTCTCACCGTTAATACGGTAACAGTCAATGTAAACATTGCCGGTATATCCGTCATGAGAGTTGTCATGCAGGTTTGTCGGGTCCCATTTCAGTATAATTTCATAGCTTCCGTCACCGTCAACATCGCCTATAGAAGCATCACCAGGAAAGTATGTATACTTCTGACCGTCAGGTGTTACACCTCCGTCAGGGCGTTCAAGAGGAATATTCACATAACCTGAAGGTGCTTCTAACGGCAAAACAAAGCTTTCCTTTCCACATTCCTTACCGTCAACGACAGGGGCAACGGAATAAACTGCCATTTCTTTGCCGCTATATTTATCCTTGAAAAAGGTTCCTTCATTATCATTTATATATGCAACCTTCGCATTATTACGGTAAACGTTGAATCCTACATTCATTGGATCAGACGAAAGATAACGCCAAGACACAACAACAGTACTGTCATCTTCACGCAATGCCACAACACCACGATTCAGTTTTTCCATCTTAATCATCTGTCTGTCATATTTAGGCTGAGCCTTTACATACACAGAGACTAGACATAACAAGACAAATACCGATATTGTTTTCATTTTAGTTTATCTTTTAATTATCTATTGATAAGAAAGGCGGCTGTCTCTCATATTATATATTGAGAATGACAGCCGCCATTAATTAGGTTATGTTAAGCAGCTATATTATTATATGGCTGCTGCCAGATTATTAATATCCAGGATTCTGCATTGCAGCCTTTTCTTCGTCGCTCAAAGAAGCACCGCTTTCGTTTGTGATACCATCGAGGAATGACTGAGGAATTGGGCGGTAGTAATGCTTAGAAGCATCGAACTTACCAAAACCTTTTGCATAACCGTCATTGAAAGCATTCCAACGAGCCTCAAGAGTCTTGGTGCGAGCGAGGTCTTCCCAACGATGACTCTCACCGATAAGCTCACGTGTACGTTCATTAAGCAAGAAGCACATCATCTTTTCAGCATTTGTTGTACAGCCTAAAGCATTGTAAATCGGAGTATCAGCCTCTGAGTTATAAACATCGTCAACACTATTAAGGTGCATAGCGCTCAATGTAGAAGCTGTTGTCTCTTCGATATTGTTAGACTCATAGTATGTGTTCTCGTCTGTATAGATAGCACCTGCATCCGAGTAACCTCCACCTTTGCCTACACAATAGCTGTTGTTCTTGTAAGCCTGACCACCGTCAACACTCTTTGAACGGTCTTCTCCTTCTACGTATGCAGCACGGTCACGTACCATATTCAGATATGTAATTGCGTCTCCATAGTATGATTCACCCTTACGGATATATGCCTCAGCAACCATCAATACATCGTCTGCAGAACGAGCGATGATAGCGTCGCGTGTACCGAACTGAGAAGCGATAGCAATACGATAGCCGTCACGGAACTTAGACAAAGCTACAGAACGCAAGTGAGGATAGATATTGTAATAGTTACCAGTGTTAGAACTTACATTCCAGTTGAATGTCTCACCCTTATAGTAACGAACAAATGTGTGAGTGTTAACGAGCTTGCCGTTTTTCAACACACCGTCATAAGACTTGTTACCGTCTATATCCTCAAAACGGTCATCACCAGGATTGTTGACAATATACTTGATACCTATTTCACCACCAGTGAAACGCTTGTCTGTAACATTTACACCATCAGGAAGTTTGTCTGCATAGCTTGAGTATGCTTCCCATGTAGGTGCGTTGCTAGGATCGTTACATCCATACTTTGTGATAAAAGACTTCCAGAAACGTGAATCGTTTACTCTGTCAAATACCTGCATAGAGTATTCTGTAGCACTAACGTAGCAGAACTCACGGTCACCAGAGATATCACGCTTTGTTCCAGAAAGGTTCTGGTAAACTGAAGGATAGTAAAGGTGCATCTGGTTACCATAGCGGCCCCATGTAGAGCTGTCATCAGAGAACTGTGCTGCAAGCACAACTTCGTCTACACTTTCATTTGCGCTGTTAGCTGCAGTATAGTCCCAAAGTTCCTGGAAGTTAGTACAAAGAGGATGAGCCTCAATCACTTCTTTTCCATATTTAATTACTGCATCAAGGTCAGCAGAAACATAGCTGCTGTTCCAGCTACTGTATAGTTCTGATGCACGGAACAAGTGAGCCTTTGCCAAGAAGTGCGCACAAGCAGACTTTGTAATACGTCCTGTTGCTTCACCAGTTGTAGGCAACAGACCATAAGCTGTCTCAAAGTCAGAGATAATCTGTGCGTAGCACTCCTCTTCAGAGTTACGTGTAAAGTATGTTTCAACAGATGTTGAAGGAGTCAGTTTGATTGGAACACCGCCAAACTGCTTTACAAGTTCGAAATAACCGTATGCACGGAGGAAGTAAGCCTCACCGAGACGTGTGTTATATGTAGCAGAACTTTGGTCATAATACTGCGGTATATTCTGTATCAATATGTTTGCAGGTTCAACAAGACCGTACATATTGTCCCAAACAGGCTGATTAGAAGTTGTTTCTGTTGAGTTCAAGTCTGATGAATAGTGGTTATATGCCTTGATATCATTGTTACCACCAGTAAACTCGTCAACACCCATGTTGTAGCAGTTGATAGCCCACACGTAATTGAACTTGAATTTAAGCTTCTGATACGCACCTGTAACGAGGTCATCAAGACCATCCTGTGTCTTGAAATAATCGGTGCTTCTTTCTGTTATGAGGTTTTCCTCAAGGAACGAATCGCTACACGAGGTAGTAGTTCCCAAGATAGAGCCGACTAAAGCAGCCGCTATTATTATTTTATTTGATTTCATGATTAATATCTGTTTTTAGAATCCAACGTTAAGACCAATAACCCAGCTTCTGATTGTTGTTCCAGAGCCGTAAGTAGTAGTATTATTGTCATAGCTCAGCAAGTCTGTATCAAGCCAATCGCACTTCTTGTAGATAGTGAACGGGTTCATTGCCTGTACATAAACCTTGAGAGAACTTAGACCTAACGGCTTCAACTGCTTCGGAGTGAAGTTGTAACCGAGAGAAATGTTACGCATCTTGATGTAAGAACCATCCTGATAGTTCATTGAAGAAGCGTATGTATCGGCTGCCTGTCCGTTAGAACCAGGTGAATAATATTCAGCATCTTCGTTTGTTCCTGCTACCCAGTAATCAAGCTGACGCATCATATAAACACCGCCGAGAGTCTCTGAGCCCTTTGGAACAGTGAACTTCCAACGAGAATAGATAAAGAATGACAACTCGAAGTTCTTGTATGTGAACGTGTTAGTCCAACCGCCTGACCAACGTGGACGTATCTTTCCTACAATCTGGCGGTCATTTGCATCGATTGTTCCGCTATCATCCAAGTCCTTAACCTTGATCTGACCTGGCTTACGACCGTACTTGGCAGCCTCTTCTGCCTCAGATGTCTTCCAAATTCCGTCATAAACGTAATCGTAGTAAACACCGATTTCCTCGCCTACGAACCATCTGTTGTTGATATCTTCCGTAACTCCATTGGCAAGAGCCTTGATCTTGTTGCGGTCAAGTGACCATGTAAGAGTTGATGTCCATGTGAAATCCTTTGTCTTAACAGGTATTGCTGTTAACTGGAGGTCAAGACCCCAACCTTCTGTTTCACCTACATTTGCGTATGTACTTGTGTATCCTGTAAGAGAAGGGATAGTCATTGCCATAAGCAAGTCTGTAGTATTTGTTGTATAGTAGTCGATGCTACCAGAGATTCTTCCGTCAAGGAAACCATAGTCAAGACCGATGTTGTACTGAGTTGTACGCTCCCAGCCAAGGTCAAGGTTAGCCATCTTTGCAGGACTTGCAGAAGAAGGATCTGAAGGAACGTATCCTGCTGTCGAGTTTGTTGTACCCCAGTTATAGTAAAGAGTCTGGATAGCACCCTTAGTTGCATATGCAGAGATAGCAGAGTTACCTGTTACACCATAACCAACACGAAGTTTCAAGTTGCTAACCCACTTAACGTTCTCCATGAACTTCTCCTGGTCGATACGCCAACCGAGAGCTATAGAAGGGAAGCTTGCCCACTTGTGACCTTCAGAAAGCTGTGAAGCACCGTCCCAACGTACACTGGCTGTAAGCATATACTTGTCTTTGTAGCTATAGTTAGCACGAACCATGTAAGAAGCCATCTGTGTTTCAGTAAGGCTTGTTGCGTATGCCAAAGGGATACCTAAAGAACTTGTATTGTACCAAAGCTCGTCGTATGTTGCAACGTTAGCACGGATATTGCCTGATTCATAGTGATACTTAGAAGCACTCTGCAAAAGGGTTACACCGATACGGTGATCTTTTGCGATAGTCTTATTATAATAAATAAGGTTATCAAGTGTCCAAGCTACTCTCTGATAAGGATTGTACTGAGCAATGTTGTTACCGTCACCGTTAATACCGTCAGCAGCATTAGCTACACCAAGACGATAGTACTGAAGTTCAGGACCGAACTGTATGCGATATGATAGACCGTCTAATGGATTCCATATCTTACCGAAGTCAATCTGTGCGTAAGCACTGCCATTTATACGGAAATTAGTACGCTTGTTTGTATTATACTTCAACTCATCGATAGGGTTGATAACGTTGATGTTATATCCAAACGGGTTACGGATATAGTCGCCATTCTCATCATAAGGCACTGTCCAAGGTATCATGCTCTTCAATGCGCTGTAGTAATCACCAGAACCTGTTACAGACTTAGTGAAGCTATAGCCATAATGCTGGCTTCCGTAAGAAGCATTCATAGTGAAACCGAGTGTCAACGGCTCAATTGGGTTAGCCTCAAACGATGTATTGATTGTGAAACGCTTGTAGCCCTGTCCTGGCTGTGTGCCTTTCTGATCCATATAACCGAAAGAACCGTAGCCACGGAACTTCTCTGTACCGCCAGATGCGCTGATTGTATGTTCCTGAGTAATACCTGTCTGCTTGCCATGGCTTGTCCAGTCGTATGAACCAACAAGTTCTGGATAATAAACGCCGTCTACCCAAGCCTGATCTATATTAGCCCAGCTTGCAGCTGTACCGCCGAAGAGGACATAGTCGCTGTTGTAGTTTGGAGAGAATGGCTGAGAAGAATCGCCATAAGAACCTCCATTATAAGCAGCAAGACGAGCGTAGTCTATCCACTCTGCTGCGGTCATGTTCTTTGTTACATCGTGAAGAGTAGAGATTGTAAGAGTACCAGCATAGTTCAATGTAACTTTACCTTCCTTACCTTTCTTTGTAGTAACGAGAACAACACCGTTGGCACCACGAGAACCGTAGATAGCAGTTGCAGAAGCGTCTTTCAATACTTCAATACTTTCGATATCCTGCGGGTTAAGGTTCTCGATACCGCCGTTCTGGATAATCATACCGTCAACAACATACAACGGATCGTTACTTGCGTTAATAGAACGCTGACCACGAATAGTTATGCTACCAACAGTACCAGGACGCTGTGAGTTTGTAATATCAACACCGGCAGTCTTTCCCTGCATACCTTCAAGTGCGTTACTTACAGGCATTGCGGTAAGATCTTTAGCGTCGATGTGTGCAAGAGCACCCGTTACGTCGCTCTTACGCTGTACACCGTAACCTACAACAACCACTTCGTCAAGAGTAGCGTCGTCTTCTTCAAGAACAATCTTCATGTTAGCCTTAGCGTCAACCGTTACTGACTTGTAACCGATATAAGAGACTTTCAGTTTAGTTCCAGGTTTAACGTTGAGAGCAAAGCGTCCGTCAAGGTCAGTAATCATACCTTGCGTTGTAGAACCACCTACAACCGTTACGCTGGCGCCGATAATCGGTTCGCCATTTGCATCTACTACACTACCTGTTAACGCTGACTGTTGCTGCAATGCAGGCTCTGCCATTATAGGCTGTATACCTGCTGACGAAAAAGTAGCAGCAGAGAACAACAAAAGGAACAAAGGCATTCTTCCGTTCTTCCCTCCCCTCTTCAATTTCATCGTCTTTGAATTGATAGATTTAGTACACATTTGAATAAATTTTTATATTTGATAATTTAAGGTATTATTTTCACCATAATGTTTCAATGCTGTTGTACAAATAACACCATCTACACATATATCGTTAAATATCCGCTAAACATTCTCATTCCTTTATCTGGTGTATTTTAAAACGCAGATTTAAGATTTAATTGTTTTCGGTTGCAATTTTAATACTTTTACTAAAATTATAAAATGTAATTGCGTACATTGACATGTAAATTTGTATAATTGTACTAAAAAACATGTATTTATACCCATTATATACGCCTCTCATTAAATTTTATACAACGTTCACGACAAATAATACACATACTTCATAATTCGTATTAACTTAACAATGTAAAAGAAACATTTAGAAAGCATTATGGAAATATCTGTGTCATTATGTATTTCCTTAAGTGATATATTTCGAATATTTTGGATTTTCAAATGCGTAGACGAAAATAACGCAAGGAAATGCGTGCAATTACAACACACTAATATACAACACATTACATGGAAACAAATGAAAATGTGCAATAAAACATGCTGTTTTCAATAAAAAAAGCCTATGTTTTCACTCAAAAACGGCACGTTTACATAAGACAAACAACCCAATTAGCCATGACAAACCACTTAGTTTTGATCCAAAACGGCATAGTTTTTAGGGCAAAAGCGTATGTTTTTTCCTGACTTCGTCACTCAAAAAACATGCATTTTATAACTTGCTGATAAACA
>JAUNIZ010000104.1 GCA_030523165.1 Prevotellaceae bacterium | reverse complement strand
GTCTCGTGTCTATCGGACTGAAAACGACTCCAGCCGACACCGCAGACGCATTCACGGCATCGACAAACATCAAGGGCGTCAAGCTCAATGTCCGCAACACCAAGACGTGGAGCAACGCTGAGTTGAAGAAGCTCTGCAAATTCTCAGAACTCACGGAATACACCACGGACGCGACCCCAACGACGTAAATTCTTTAAATCTCATTTCTGATTCTTTATTAGCTTTTATTCGGTTTTTAGTTCCGTCAGGCAAACAACATGTCTGGCGGAACTTTTTAGTTATTAGTTATGAGTGATAAGTGATAAAGTTATGCCGTGCGTATCACCGTATCAGCGTATCACTTTGTTGAGAAAGCGTCAAGGCATACTACCGTCCTCGAAGAGGACGAATTTCCATAACCGTTGGTGAGCGAAAGCGTAACCTTCGGATACACATGCGTATATACCCACTCTACCGTCCCCAACGGGGGCGAACAAGAATATATCATTCATTATCCGCAGGTCTGCGACCATACGGTATATATCGTAAACGATAGTTGGCCACCTTCGGTGACCTGAGTTAATTAATGATGCCGACTTGCATACCGCAAGCCACGCTATCGCTCGCATGACGGTTAAGGAGTTTCGCCCCTTTCAGGGACGTGAGTACTCTACAACGCCACGTTGATTGGTACCACGACTTTGAACGTTACGTTGCGCCCCATGTTGTAGACGCCTGTTCTGCCTGTGGCATTGTTGACAGCGGCATATTTCAGGCGACTGAGATGGCTCTGGTAAGCACGGTCGGTGAGGTTGGTGCCTATGACGGAAACAGAAGCCACTCGCCTGCCCTTCACCCTGATGTCTGTACCTGCCGACACGTTGAGCAGCGTGTACGATGGCGTTGCCGTCTCGGTGGCGTAGGCGCTGCGATAGTGGCTCTGACGGAGATAACACTCAAGTCCTACGGAGACGTAGGTGTTGTTGAACGTCTTGCCGTCACGGATAATGTCATACTTGAGGTCTGACGTCCACTTGGGCGCAGGCGTGAACGGCAGATACCTAGACTCCTTGGGCTGATGAAGCTGAACGGCATCGACATAGGAGAACGAGTTTTCAAAGTGCAGCTCCTCAACAGGATGGAAGTCAACGGTGAACTCTCCGCCAAGCAGACGGGCATTGCCCGACACATAGCGGTAAGCCGACTGACCGTCAATGACGATTTCACTGCCGCTGCCGTCGGACATCTTTTCAAGGAAAATGTAGTTGTCGATGTAGTTTGCAAAGAGAGCAAGCTGAGCGGAGACGAAAGCCGAAGAACAGTCTATGCCAAGGTCGAACTGCCAACTGGTTTCGGGCTTCAGACCAGCGTTTCCTATCTCGTATCTGAGCGTGCCCTCATGCTCACCGTTAGAAGCTAGCTCGCTGATGTTAGGCGCACGGAAACCTCGTGAAACGTTGAAACGAAGGTTGGCGTTGTCGGCAATGTTGTAGACCACGCCTGCGCTGCCCGTAATGCCGTTGAAGGTACGAGAGAAAGCCGCAAAGCGCTCCTCGCCGTCGTCGGTCAGACTGTGGCTGCGCAGATGGCGGCTGTCGAAACGTATGCCACCGCTGAAATGCAGAGAGCCGAGGTCCTTGCTGACGGTGGCGAATATGCCGTAGTCGAAGAGATTGTATGACGGCACGAGAAACTCAGAGCCTTCGTTTAACGAACGCTGATACATGCCGTTGACGCCCGTGGCAATCTTCCAGCCGCCAAACACAGGCGACAGATAATGGACATCGTAGTTAATGGTGTGGAGACGGAAATCGAGACCGCAGACGTCAGGCTCGAGCACCTCCTCAAACTCCTGTCTTCGGTTCTGCTGATAGCCAGCAAGTACTTTCAGACTGCCGTCACCAATGAAGAAGGAATTGTCGAAAACCGCCTTGTAGTGGTGTATCTGCTGATAAGGCAGAAAATGTGAATACGACTTTGCATCGTCTTTTGTCGCTATGGTTTCGCCCTCTTCACCGTCAATGGCGACAGGCTTTATGAAGGCGCCTGTATCCTCGTCACGCTCGCCCTCGACAATGCCTGGGGTAATGTGATAGTAGGACAGCGTGAGGTGAGAGTAGCCCCAGTTTCGGTTCAAGCCGAGCAACTGCGTGAAAGCCCTCTCGCGGAAACCAGAGTTGAAGACATAGCCGTCATACTTGTTCTTGTAGGCATGAGCCATCTTGTCGCTGTAGCGAGTGCTCCACACGAAGCCGCCATGATTGCCCGCAAGGTTGAGCGAATAGCCGAAAAGTCCGTTGTTGGTCTGATATTCAGCAGTCACCCCACCCTTCAGCTGACCGCGTGAAGGCATAGGAGCATCGTGGAACACGAGAACGCCAGCCATGGCGTCGGAACCGTACATAAGGCTTGCCGCCCCTTTCATTATCTCTACCGAGCCAACGGTCTGCGGGTCTATCTCTATGCCGTGCTCGTCGCCCCACTGCTGACCTTCTTGACGGATGCCGTTGTTTACCACCACTACCCTATTGTAGCCAAGACCTCTGATAACGGGCTTCGATATTCCGCTGCCTGTAGTTATCTGCGACACCCCAGGCTGATGAGCCACAGCGTCTACGATGTTTGACGAAGAGACATGGCTGAGCATGGTGGAAGTGACGACAGACACGGGCGAAGGCGAATCTTTCATCAGCGAATTGCTAGTAAGACCCGTTACCACGACCTCGTCGAGCATGGCGTTGCTTTCCTTCAGAACAAAGTCGAGCGTTGACGTATGTTGAAGGTCTACGTCAGCGACAATGGTCTGATGGCCAACGTAAGACACTTGTATTACCGTTTTCTTTGCAGGCAAGCGCGATATGGAGTATCTGCCGTCAATGTCGGTTATCACTCCCTCTTTCAGTTCGGGAAAGAATATGCTTGCGCCTACGACAGGGCTGCCGTCTACCTCGTCAGTGACGGTGCCCACGAGCATGCCTTGCCTTGTCTGTGCCACAGCATGTAATGGCATAACAAGACAGGCTATCATGATATATAATAGCCTCGTTGATTTCAGTATTCCAATTCCGAATGTTCCGATTATTCCCATTGCCATTATCTTCTTTCTTTCAAGAAGCCGTATCTATATGCATAGAGAAGCTTCTCAAGGTCGGCAATCTGCTTTTTGAGTTCCTTGCCGATATCGGTGTCTGCCACGAGCATGCGGTAGGCGGACATCTCGACAATCTGAATTGTGCTCTTGATGTCAGAGCCTCTTAGTATGGCATCTTCGGTGCTTGTGAACGGTTCATGCTGAACAAGCTGGAAACCGCGGCTATGATAGACAAGCGTATAGCCAGCTATGCCCGTCTCCTTATGGTAAGCCTGAGAGAAACCACCGTCAATCACCATAAGTCGGCCGTCTGCCTTTATAGGGTTCTCGCCACTAGCCACATGCACAGGCACATGACCGTTGATGATATGTCGGTTGGCACCCGTAACGTTGAACGCGTCAAGAATACGGTCGCACTCTTCGGCACTGTCGCGCAGCTTGAAGTAGTTGCCCTTCTCCTCCTTGAACGTAGACTTGTCGCTAAGGAAATATCTTTCGAAGGTAGCCATCTTCGACTTGTCGAACAACACCGAATCCTTGCCGCACCAGAGATAGAGGAAATAGTCGACGGCAAACGAACGTTCCACCTTGTCGGTTTCGTCTTGGAAGGCGCTTCTTATTATCTGGTCGGTGCGGTTCATCAGTTCCTTGCCCTTGAAACGTCTGCCCTCATAAAGCTCTACCTCTTTCAGGCTACCGTCGTCATTGAGAGGTATAGACGCATGGAAAAGAAGATTGTCGTTGACAACAGTGTAGAGCGAACCGTGGCTCAACAGAGAGCGTATGTGCTTGTGCAGCTTCTCGTTGACGGTAAACGAATGGCGCAGCCTCTGTATGAGCAGCTGCTCTTCATCGCTCAGAGCGCACGGGTCAGAAGGGTCTATCGTAGGGAACATGCAGCTGTTCATCTTGTACTCCTGACCGTCAATGGTGCATGTGCCTTTCTCGTAGTCAATGCAGTTGAGAAGTATGCGGTCGTACATGCCCCATTCAGGGTGACGGGCAATGATAGAGGCTTCTGCCTTGAACTGCAACACGCTGATAGCCTTGTGCATCTTGGCTGTGAGAATCCTTGTCTTTTCGTCTATATCCTCGCTGCCTCCGCTTGTCTTGGGCATGAACTCCTCGCAAGGGTCATCGGCATAACGCTCCATTGCGAATGTGGCAAGCGGCACAAGATTGATGCCGTAGCCCTCTTCGAGCGTAACGAGATTGGCGTAGCGAAGGGAAAGGCGTATGACATTGCATATACATGCATCGTTGCCTGCGCATGCTCCCATCCACAGAATGTCATGGTTGCCCCACTGTATGTCCCAGTTGTGGTACTTGTTGAGAAGGTCCATTATAAGGTGCGCGCCAGGTCCACGGTCGTAGACATCGCCAAGAATGTGCAGCTGGTCAATGGCAAGACGCTGAATGACGTGGCACATGGCAGTAATGAAATCGTCTGCCCTGCCTGTGGTTACGATTGTGTCGATAATGACGTTCACATAGGCAGCCTTGTCTACATCGTCAGTGCGCTCATGGAGCAGCTCCTGTATGATATACGAGAAGTCGTCGGGCAATGACTTTCTCACCTTTGAGCGCGTGTATTTGCTCGACACGTCACGGCACACCTTCACCAGCTGATGGATAGTGATGTGGTACCAGTCTTCAAGTTCGGGTTCGTTGTTCTTTACAAGTTCTAGTTTCTCCTCAGGATAATAGATAAGCGTGCAGAGTTCTTTCTTCTCCGACTCTCTCAGTTCATTGCCGAATATCTCGCCCACCTTGCGCTTTATGTTGCCCGATGCGTTGCGGATAACATGCTGGAAAGACTTGTACTCTCCGTGCAGGTCGGCAAGGAAATGCTCAGTGCCCTTAGGCAGATTGAGTATCGCCTGAAGGTTTATTATCTCTGTGCTGGCAGCGGCAATCGTAGGGAATGTCTGCGACAGCAGCTGGAGATAACGCATGTCTTTTTCGATTTCTTGATGAGTAGTTTTCATTGATAATATATTTTCTTTTTATATTTTTCTTTTATTTATTGTACACTTGAAGCGAAAAGCTCTGTTTTCAGTCGCCTTGTCTTGCGGTCGTCCAACGGTGGAGCAAACATATAGCCTTCGGTAAGGCTGTATCGCTCGCACAGTATCTGCAACAGACGCGAAGCCATAGCGGCAATGTGGAGTTTCTTTATCTTATGGTTCAGCCGCACTTCATCGTAGTCTTTAAACCTCAGCAATGAATATAGCCGAGCCATGTCTGAGCGATGGAGGCACCGCTGCCTTGACTTGTGTATGTCTGTGACTATCTCTCTGCAGATGTTCTTCTCCGTGTCGGAAAGCGAACTGTCAGAGTCTATATGACGCGCTATGAAGCTCTTGCATCTTGTATCGTCAAACTTCGCTGTTGATATATTGAAGCGTTCTATCGAACCGTAATCGAAAGCAGGCAGACGAAGGTTGCATTGTCTTGCGCCAGAATAGATATAGTCTATTATGCCTTCATCGGTGGCATGGAGCAAGATTGCACGCAGCCGCAGGTCGTTAAGCGTTGATATAGCCTTAATATGCTTGTCTTGAAGAATAGCGCTTAGCTTGTCTTCCGACAGACCAGCCGTCAGCAGCGCGTCTTCTGCCGTTCGCTCGTTCTCGGACATTGCAAGGAACGGATATGTGTCGGCAACTTTTCGGTATAGGGTGAAAAACCTGTTTGTCACCTCGCCTGTCGTAAGTTTCTCTATTCTGCTGTCTGCTATTATGGCTATGCGGTCGTTGACGGTAGTGTCCGATTTCTTTCTCGGGTTCCAACTTATGGTTTCTATCCATGACGCCTCTTGTTCGTTTGAGGCATGAAGGGCGTTTGCGCATCTCGTCATCTTGCGCTGAAAAGCAAGGAACTTAGGCAGACGACAGAAAATGTAACTGCGCATGAAATGCCACGGCATAAGCTGCTTGCCCGTAGACAGCACGACAGGAATATGCCGCTTGTGGCACTTACGCATAAACATATAGGCTGACAGACTCCAACATGCGTGGATATGCACTATGTCGGGCTGCGTCTCTTTGAGTATCTTGGCGAACTTATGGTCGTTTGCACATGGAATTGAAGAGGAATATCGGTATTGCCCCTTGACATTGGCATACAAAGTGCTGTCCAAAGGACGTTCGGCAACGACATACACGTCTGCCTTGCCTGCCATATCCTTTATCAGTTCTGGAAGATAGCCGAAGCTGTAACCAGAATCTGTCGGAAACTTTTGTATAAAATGCAGCACTTTCATAATCAATGTTTTATGGCTTGCGCCTTGTCTTCTGTCAATTACACATTGTAAACTATGCTCTACGGCTTTACGTTTTTATCTATTAGACGGTCTATGACTTGTGGCTAATGAAGTCTTTTCTGTCGGCAGCCTTGTATCTTAGCATGTTCAGCAGATTGCTCCATATTAGCCTCAGTTCAAACGGAACGGCTTTCCATAGCGGTATGTTCGCGTTGAAACGCCTTATGACACGCTTTGCGGACATTGTGCGCACAACGAACGTCAGTATTATCATCAAGACGGCTACTGCCAATATCAGCCATCTGAGCGTAATGGCAGCAAACGCTATAGACGCGATGTTCAGCCAAAGCGTCAAATGCAACAGCGTCATGTCGGCATTGAACCGTAGTCTATGTGCAAGACCGCCAGCAAGATGCTTGCGTGTTTCGAGATAGAACAGTTGCTTGTTTCGCCATTTCTTGCTTGACGGAGCTATCTCTGTCAGCTGTGCATCGAGGCTTGTCTCAGTCCTTACGTTGTCGCCATTGGCATATTTGTTAACGAGGAAGTCATACTCGCCTCTGATATATTTCAGATTGCCACGGAAACCGTCGCCCTCCATGAACATGCTTTTACGGAACATGAGATTGTTTCCAGCCGTGCTGTATGCCTTGCCTTTGCAAGCCTCGCACATCATTGCGTATTCACGATGCAGTCTGTCGAACACATGGAAATGACGGGCATCGTCAGCGTAATTGCTGTAACCTATCACCATGTCCACACCGTCTTCAGCACCGTTCTGTGCCATTGTCTTCAGCCATTGGTCTGTGGCAGGCTTGCATTCAGCGTCAGTAAGCAGTATCCATTCGTTCTTGGCAGCCTTTACACCGAGCGTCACGGCAAGCTTTCTGCGGCTCATGTAGCGCGATGTGTCGGGCACAAACGTGGTGTAGAAATTAGGATATTGGGCAAACGGTTTTAACGCATCGTCTGTCTCGTCTTCATTCTTGCTCACCACCACTATAACCTCAAAGCCTGCGGGATAGTCTTGCGAAAATATGTACGGCAGGTTAAGGCTTATCTCCCTACTGTTGTTGTCGGAAATGACGATTACCGATACTGGTTTTAAAGCGGAATTGTCCGCAGTTTCCATGCTTTCAGGCAGCTTCCTAAAGAACGTGTCTAAAAGTACAGAAAGTACGGACAACACTAATAGCGTCACACAAATGATAATGGTTATATCATCTATTATCAGCATTTTACATTAGTTTCATTTAACAAAAACTTCAGCCAAGGACAGCTTAGTGCATATCCTCGGTTATGTATCCTTTCGGCAGCGGACGGCAGTTGTACTGCGATGCCATTATCTCGCCATAAGCTCCTGCGGAACGGAAAGCCATAAGATCGCCACGATGACATGCGTTTAGGTCTATCGCCTTGCCGAAAACATCGCTCGACTCGCATATCGGACCTACAACGTCATATACGTCTGTTGCCTCTTCGCTCGACAGGTTCTCTATCTTGTGGTATGCCTGATAGAGAGCAGGACGAATAAGGTCGGTCATGCCTGCGTCTACTATCGCGAACTTCTTCACCGAGCCTTGCTTTACATAGAGCACACGGGCTATCAGCGAACCGCACTGTGCCACAACGGCACGGCCTAGTTCGAAGTGCAATGTCTGACCTTCACGCAGTTTCAAATGACGTGCATATGTCTCGAAATATGCCTTGAAGTCAGGGATAGGCACACGGTTAGGGTTGTTGTAGTCAATGCCCAATCCACCGCCTACGTTGATGTTCTCTACCTTTATATGGTGTTTCTCCAACTGGTCTTGCAGCTCGTTTATGCGGTTGCAAAGAGCCACGAAGTCGCCCATGTCCAATATTTGTGAACCTATGTGGAAGTGCAAGCCTACGAACTTGACGTTCTGCAGTTCATCGGCATGAAGTATTATGCTCTCCATGTCTTCCATTGCTATGCCGAACTTGTTCTCCGCAAGACCTGTGGTGATATTGGCATGTGTATGCGCACCGACATTAGGATTTATTCTGAACGCCACTCTCGCCACCTTGTTCTTTGCGGCAGCAAGCCCGTTGATTACCTCTAGCTCAGGCACACTCTCTACGTTGAAGCAGAAAATGTCCTTGTCCAATCCGAGGTTTATCTCCTTGTCGCTCTTGCCTACTCCTGCAAATACAATCTTGTCGGCGTGGAAGCCTGCATTGATAGCTGCCTGTATCTCGCCACCGCTAACACAGTCGGCACCCAAACCAGCCTGACTAATCACGTTCAACACCTTTGGATTGGCGTTTGCCTTTATCGCATAGTGAACGCAGAAACCTTTGTATTTCGCTGATTCACTGTTTATTGTGCGCAGTGTTTCACGCAAGAGTTGAGTGTCGTAGTAGTAGAACGGTGTCTCTATATCCTTGAACTTGTCTAAAGGGAAAATTCCTTTCATAAGTGTCTATACCTATTTATATATACGTTTCTACTGTTTACTTGAATAACGTGTCGCTAAGGCTCTGCAATGCGCGTTTCTTGTCTGCCTCACGGATAAGGAACGATATGTTGTAGTTGCTGCCGCCGTATGAAATCATTCTGACAGGAATGTTCTTCATTGCGTCTGTCGCCAATGTCTCGAAACCTACGTTGCTCCAGTCAAGGTCGCCAACAACGCAGACAATACACATGTCACGGTCAACGGTAACTGTGCCGTACTTCTTCAGTTCGGCTACAATGTCCTTCAAGTGGGTGTCGTTGTCGATACTCATAGAAACTCCTACCTCGCTCGTTGCCACCATGTCGATTGCTGTCTGATAGCTTTCGAATATCTCGAACACCTTGCGAAGGAAACCCGTTGCAAGCAACATTCGGCTGCTCTTTATCTTTATAGCAATGATATTGTCCTTTGCAGCCACAGCCTTAATCTTGCCCGTCACGGCCTCGTTGTTTATGATTGTGCCTGGCGCTGTTGGGTCCATCGTGTTGAGCAGACGCACAGGTATGCCTGCATATTTTGCAGGCTGCACGCATGTTGGGTGAAGTATCTTCGCACCGAAGTAAGCCAACTCGGCAGCTTCCTCGAAGTGCAGCTGGCGCACAGCCTCTGTCTTGTCCACAACGCGAGGGTCATTGTTGTGCATGCCGTCTATGTCGGTCCATATCTGTATCTCGTCAGCATTTACAGCCGCACCGACCAACGAAGCCGTATAGTCGCTGCCACCACGCTGCAGATTGTCAATCTCTCCGTAGGCGTTACGGCAGATAAAGCCCTGTGTGATATACACTTGCTGGTCGGGGTTGTTCTCGAGAACCTTTGTAAGTTTCTCCTTGATATATGCTGAGTCTGGCTCTGCGTTCTTGTCGGTGCGCATGAAGTCAAGGGCTGAAAGCAGCGTTGTCTTGTATCCGCACTCCTTCAGATAGTTCGTAACCATATTGGTGCTCATCACCTCGCCTTGTGCCACGATAGCCTTCTCTTCAAAACTCGTGAAGAGGTCTTTGGTGAACGAGCGCAGATAGTTGAACTCGTCAACGAGGAACTTTCTCGTTTCTTCTTTCCATTCATCGGTTGTATAAAGCTGGTCTACATGTTTCATGTACGTCTTCTCCAACCTATTTATTATTTCGTTCGCGCCTTCTGGGTTCTTCTTGTACAGATAGTCTGAAATCTCAACCAAAGAGTTGGTTGTGCCTGACATTGCTGAAAGCACTACTATAACGGGGTCGCCGCTTTGTGTGATAAGTGAGGAAACGCTCTTCATGCGCTCGGGCGTGCCGACAGAGGTACCTCCAAATTTCATTACTTTCATAATCGTATTTTATATATTTTTATTCTTCTTCGTTTTCTTCAAATATGCTGAGCTTGTTGTAGTTTTCCGTGATGTCGCTTATCGTGCCGTCCTTGCACTGATAGACTATACCAGGAAACTTGTCTAGCATCGGTATATTGTGGGTAGTCATTACAACTGCCGTGCCTGTCTGACTAATCTGCTTCAGCAGACTGACTATATTGTTTGCGGTCTCAGGGTCAAGGTTGCCCGTAGGCTCGTCAGCAAGGATAACTTTCGGCTTGTTCAGTATGGCTCGTGCAATGGCTATACGCTGCTGCTCACCGCCTGACAGTTCGAACGGCATCTTCTCTTTTTTGTCAGCCATGCCGACTGCGTCAAGCACCTCGTCTATGCGTTCGTTTATATCCTTCTTGTTCTTCCACCCTGTCGAGCGCAACACAAACTGTAGGTTCTTCATTACGTTTCGGTCATGCAGCAACTGGAAGTCTTGAAATATAATTCCCAATTCCCTTCGCAGTGCAGGCACTTCTTTGCGCTTTATCTTGAAAATGTCTCTGCCCAAGACGTTAGCCGTCTCGCCCTCGCTTATGTCAAGCTCACTGTAAAGTGTCTTCAACAGACTGCTCTTGCCCGAACCTACATGACCTATAATATATATAAACTCGCCCTCGTCTACATGGAACTCCACATTGCCGAGCACCAGCACGTCGTCTTGATATACGTTAACATTCTTTAACTCAATATACATTGCTCAGTCATTTTCTGGGTTAATGTTTGTGCCAGTTAGGGTCATGGCGCACTTGCAGTTCCTTGGCAATATCCTCTATACGCAGACCCTTTGACGTAAGCAGCACTATAAGGTGATAGAACATGTCTGACGCCTCGTAGACAAGTCTTTCGTCTGTTCCGTTCACAGCTTCGATAACCGCTTCAAGAGCCTCTTCTCCAACCTTTTGCGCCATTCGGTTCAATCCATCCTTGAACAAGCTTGTTGTGTAAGAGCCTTCGGGCATCTCCTCATGTCGCTTCTCAATGAAGTCTTGCAGTTCGGTAAGGAACAACAGCGGATTTAACTCGTTCTTTTCGCCCCAACAAGTGTCCGTACCCTTATGGCAAGTAGGACCGTCAGGGATAACACATATTAACAATGTGTCGTTATCACAGTCGTTCTTAATGTCAACGACATTCAAGAAATTTCCCGACGTTTCGCCCTTAGTCCATAGGCACTGGCGGCTACGGCTATAAAACGTTACCTTATTGGTCTCAACGGTTTTGTCGTAAGCTTCCTTGTTCATAAAACCCAACATTAGGACATTCTTCGACCTGCTGTCTTGTATTATGGCAGGTACTAAACCGCCGAGCTTATCAAAATCTATATACATGTTTCTTTATTTTCTTTATTTCATCGTGCAAAAATACAATAAATCTGATGAAATAACGAAGAATAAGTAATAAAAAGTAAATAAATAAACGTGGAGCCATATAGTATGACCCTCGTCTGCGAGGTG
>JAUNIZ010000001.1 GCA_030523165.1 Prevotellaceae bacterium | reverse complement strand
TTTGCTGCTGCCGAACTCACGGTATATAAGTGCGCGCTTATCTCCATACTTTTTTGCTTGTTCATGAATAAGAACCGAAAGATGACACCTTGTTTGCATAGCATTGATAATTTTATTTATTGCAAAAATACTCAAAAATAGTGAAATGCAAAAGAAATAGGTAGGATTTTTTAATTGGTAGCATGATACCTTTAAATCTTTAACTTTTTGCATGATTGACATTGATACGTAGATTCCTTTATGTTACCAAAATAAAAAAGTCTATCGGAGAGTAGGAAAATGCACGAAAATCCCTATCTTTGCATTTGAGATGAAACAGCATGAAGATTATTTGGATAGTGCCGTCAGTTTGCTTAAACAACTGATAGCCACGCCATCGGTTAGCAGAGATGAAACTGCAGCTGCCGATGTTATGGAGAAAGCGATGTCTGATTATGGTCTTGACTGCCATAGAGAAGGGAATAATCTATGGGCTATATGTAAAGACTATGATGAGTCAAAGCCTACTCTGTTGCTGAATGCGCATATAGATACGGTTAAGCCCGTAAGTTCATGGACACGGAATCCGTTTGAACCGTCTATAGAGAATGGTATTCTTTATGGATTGGGCAGCAATGATTGTGGTGGAGGTCTTGTGTCTTTGCTTCAGACATTCCGTAGACTTACTTTAAAAAACCAAACTTACAATATAATCTATCTTGCCTCTTCAGAAGAAGAAGTTTCTGGCATTAACGGTATACGTCGTGTACTGCCGATGCTTCCGAAAATAGATGTGGCTATAGTCGGTGAACCTACTGGAATGCAGCCGGCAATAGCAGAAAAAGGTCTGATGGTTGTTGATGCCAAGGCAAAAGGTGTATCTGGACATGCTGCAAGAGGCGAGGGTGTTAATGCAATATATGCAGCTTTAGATGACCTTGTATGGCTTCGTGGATATAAATTTGATAAGATAAGCGACCTGCTTGGCCCTACGGTGATGAATGTAACGATAATCAATTCAGGAACACAGCATAATGTAATTCCTGATGAATGTACGTTTACGATAGATGTACGTACCAATGAACATTATCGTAATGAAGATGTCTTCGCTTTTCTAGAAAGCCATTTGAATAGTGAAATAAAGGCACGTTCGTTCCATCTTTCATCTTCTTCAATAAGTCGTAATCATCCTCTCGTTGCGCGTTGTATGGGAATGGGTATGAAACCGTTCGGTTCTCCTACGCTATCCGACCAGGCATTGATGTCTTTCCCTTCGTTTAAGCTAGGTCCAGGCGAATCTTCACGTTCTCATTCTGCTGATGAGTTTATTCTTATAAGCGAGATAGACAATGCCATAAAGACATATTTTGAACTATTGGATGGAGTTACGATATAGAATATCTGCTTCTTGTAGATGATGCCAATATATTGATAATGATAAACTTATCTATAAATATAAATACTCTAAATAATAAAGAAACTCTTGTTTATACAGAACAAAATAACTAACTTTGTAATCGAATTTAAGTCAAAGGAAAATGAAAAGAATAATTTTTTGTTTATTTGTACTATTTGTATCTGTGCAGATAATGGCTGTTCCTGCTAAGCGTGGACAATGGAAAACGATAGTATTGACAGACGGAAGCGAAGTAAAGGTAGAGCTAGTCGGTGATGAATTCTATAATTATTGGCAAGCTGAGGATGGGAGAAAGTTTTCTTTCAATTCCGAAACGAATACTTATGAGATTGCTGATACGTTGATGTTGAAGTCTAACGCTCAGAAGAAGAGAGCCAAATTGCAGCAGAATCGTTCAAGAAGAGCAAATAAAATAAAGAGCAACAGCAGCCAGAATGATTTTTATATAGGGACAAAGAAAGGCTTGATTATATTGGCGCAATTCTCAGATCTACAGTTTCAGGAGTCTAATAATCAAGAGCTTTATAATCAAATAGCAAATGAATTGAATTTTACAAGTTCTCTGGGTTTCATAGGAAGCGTGAAAGATTATTTCATGGCACAAAGTGAAGGACAGTTTGAATTTGACTTTGACGTTGTTGGACCTGTAACTTTGTCTAATGGATATTCATATTATGGTGCCAATGACAGATATGGAAACGATTTACGCCCTGGCGAGATGGTGAAGGAAGCTTGCCAAGCTATTGCAGATACAATAGACTTTTCGGATTACGATTGGGACGGTGATGGTGAGGTAGAACAGGTTTTTATCCTATATGCAGGGCATGGTGAGAACGACGGAAGTGGCAGTAACTATATCTGGCCTCATCAATGGACAGTTTATGATGCTACTGGCAGCATGTTTTCTATAAATGATATAATTATTGATACTTATGCTTGTAGTAATGAGTTGAATTATATTGGAAATGTTGATGGCATCGGTACTATTTGTCATGAGTTCTCTCATTGTTTCGGATTGCCTGATGTTTATGCTACAGCAGGGTATGGTTATGGTATGGATTGTTGGGATTTGCTTGATTATGGAAACTATAATGGTGACAGTTTCATACCGGCTGGATATACGGCTTATGAGAAAATGTTCTGCGGTTGGCGTGAGCCGATAGTGCTTTCCAATGATACTATAGTAGAGGATATGGCATCTATGAGTGATTGGGGCGATACATATATTATATATAATGACGGAAATAAGAATGAGTATTACTTGCTTGAGAATCGTCAACAGACAGGGTGGGATGCAGAAGTTCCTGGATCTGGTCTGCTTATTACCCATATTGACTATGACGAATCGGCTTGGTTTGAAAATACCGTTAATGCGGTTTCTTCACATCAAAGATATACTCCGATACAAGCAGACCAAAGTGTTTCTCTAAGGAATACGGCTGCTGGTGACGTTTATCCGTATAATGAAAATGATAGTCTTACAAACAATTCTGTTCCAGCGGCATCGCTTTATAATGCCAATACTGATGGTACTTATTATATGAACAAGCCGATAACAAATATTTCCCAAAGTGAAGACGGTTTGATATCATTCACATTTGCAAACAATAATACTGCAACAGGTATATCTAATGTGGTTGTTGATGCAGATGAAGTGTCAGATAAGCGTGTATTCAGTATCGATGGAAGATATCTAGGCAATGACATTGATGCGCTTAAAAACGGAATTTATATTGTAGGAAAGAAGATTGTTGTGAAATAAATCTCTTTTAGGCATAAAGGATACTGCGGTTATGATGAATCTAACATATATCTTCCATAGCTGTTTTATGCTTGAAACCAATCAGTGTATTATTGTATTTGACTATTGGAAAGACCCTGAAGGTGTAATATCCAAGTGTCTATCTACAACGAATAAGCGTGTTTATTTTCTTGCAAGCCATTTTCATCCTGATCATTATAATTCTGAAATATTGCAGATGGATGTGCCTAATGGGGAGAAAATAGTTATATTGTCACATGATATAGTTAAGCATAAGCGTGCAAGAAAAGAAGACGCAGATGTCTTTCTTCGTAGAGGGGAAACATATAAGGATGATTATATTCAAATAAAAGCCTATGGTTCAACAGATGTTGGTGTATCGTTTATGCTTGATATTGAAGGGAAAGAGGTCTTTCATGCTGGCGATTTAAACAATTGGCATTGGGAACATGAATCAACACCTCAGGAGATTAAGAAGATGGAAGGCGATTTCAAAGCGATTCTTAGAGATATTCGTGCAGAACATCCATCGGTGTTTCTTGTGATGTTTCCTATAGATCCTCGTCTTAAGATAGACTTTGGGCGTGGTGCCAGGCAATGGCTGGAAACAATTCATACCACTTACATTGCTCCAATGCATTTCCCTCCTGCTCAGGATATAGCAATGACATTTGGAAAAGAAGCGGAAAGCTTTGGAGTTAAGTTTCTGTATATTCATAATGAAGGAGAACGTATATTGACTATTCCATAGAGAGATATACGTTCTGCATTATAGAATGTTGCTTACCTATATAAAACAAGCACGCCAAGAAGTTGTTTGATTTTCTTCTTGGCGTGCTTTTGTATTTTATATGTCTACTATTAAGCGTCAATATTGGCGTATGTAGCGTTCTGTTCAATGAACTGGCGTCTTGGCTCAACGTCGTCGCCCATAAGCATAGAGAAAATCTCATCTGCTTCAGCTGCATTTTCAATAGTTACTTGCTTTAAAAGACGAGTCTCCGGGTTCATTGTCGTATCCCAAAGCTGGTCAGCATTCATTTCACCAAGACCTTTGTAACGTTGTGTATGAATGCTCTTGCCATCGTCAATGCCATTTCCATACTTGTCAAGGAATGCCTGACGCTGTTGGTCTGTATAGCAATACTCTTTCACTTTATTCTTATATGTGCAAAGATATAGTGGTGGAGTAGCAATATACAGGTGACCGTCTTGTATTACCTTTGGCATAAAGCGATAGAAAAGAGTCATTATAAGTGTGTCGATATGTGAACCATCGACATCGGCATCGGTCATTATGATAATCTTGTCATAACGAAGTTTGTCTGTATTTGCCTCTTTATCACCTTCTCCATCTACACCAAAACGAACTCCGATACTTTGGATAATGTTCATTACAGACTCGCTTTCGAATACTTTATGCCACATTACCTTTTCAACGTTAAGTATCTTTCCTCTCAAAGGCAGTATGGCTTGAGTATATCTGTCACGTCCTTGTTTTGCAGATCCACCTGCGGAATCTCCCTCGACAAGGAATATTTCGCACTCTTTCGGGTCTTTATTAGAGCAGTCAGCAAGTTTTCCTGGCAGTCCGCCTCCTGTCATTGGGTTCTTTCTTTGAACGCTTTCACGGGCTTTTCGTGCCGCTATACGTGCAGTAGCAGCCAAGATAACCTTGTCGCAGATCTGCTTGGCTTCTTTCGGATGCTCTTCTAGATAGTATGTCAATGCTTCAGAAACAGCTTGCTGAACAGCGCCTGTGACTTCGCTATTGCCTAACTTGGTCTTAGTCTGTCCTTCAAACTGAGGTTCTGCAACTTTGATAGAGATAACTGCGGTTAGTCCTTCGCGGAAGTCTTCTCCTGCAATTTCTATCTTTGCTTTTTCAATCTGCTTGGATATAACAGGGTCATTGTCTGCATATTTCTTCAATGTCCTTGTCAATGCCATACGGAAACCTACCAAATGGGTACCGCCTTCTATGGTATTGATATTGTTGACATAGGAGTGAATGTTCTCGCTATAATCAGTATTATACATGATAGCGACCTCGATAGGTGTGCCTTGCTTCTCTGTTTTCAGATAGATAACGTCATCAAAAAGGTGTGTTCTGTGACGGTCTATGTAGCGAACAAACTCTTTCAGACCCTGCTCTGCATGGAAGACTTCTTGCTTTGTCTTTCCTTCTTCGTCTGGTCGGAGGTCTGTAAGCGTGATCTTGATACCTGCATTAAGATATGCCAACTCACGCATACGCTTTGCTATGATATCGTATTTGTATAGAGTTGTGGTGAAAACAGTAGGGTCTGGCCAGAACTGCTGGCGTGTTCCGCGCAATTCTGTATCACCGATTACCTTTACTGGGTATAGAGGTTTTCCTTTTTCGTATTCCTGCTGGTATATTTTTCCATCGCGGAATACTTGTGATAGCATGTGGGTAGACAATGCGTTAACGCAGCTTACACCTACACCATGAAGACCACCGGACACCTTATAAGAGCCTTTGTCAAATTTACCTCCAGCGTGGAGAACGGTCATTACTACTTCGAGTGCCGATTTATGGAGTTTCTTATGCTCGTCAACAGGTATGCCTCGACCGTTGTCTTGCACAGTAATTGAGTTGTCTTCGTTAATTGTTACTTCTATGTGAGTACAGTATCCTGCCATCGCTTCGTCGATAGAGTTGTCGACGGTTTCGTTCACCAAATGATGCAATCCCTTTTCACTGATGTCTCCGATGTACATGGCCGGGCGTTTGCGCACGGCTTCCAGACCTTCCAGGACTTGGATGTTACTGGCTGAATAATTGTTCTCGTTGATTTGATTCTCTGACATTTTTCTTATATGTAAATTAACGTGCAAATATACAAAAAATATCCGACATAGCTTGATAAATTGTTGCTAAAAAAGTAAAATATATACTCTAGTATTCTGTATGTTATTTTAATGCCTTCCTGAAAATGGGGATTTTGGCTGAATAAGCATGAGTAAAAGGTCTATTTTGGCCTGTTGCGTGTTGTAGTCAGGCATTGTCTGTATATAAACAATTAATGCCGTAATCTCTGTTTAAGATTACGGCATAATCATGTATTATTTAGGAATTTTATATTAGCCTAACTTATTGATGTGCAGAGCAAGGCTTGATTTCAAGTTAGCTGCCTTGTTCTTGTGAATGATATTAGTCTTAGCTAATTTATCCAACATCTTCTGTACGCTTGGGTACAGCTTCAAAGCCTCTTCCTTATCGGTGAGGGCGCGCAACTTACGAACTGCATTGCGCATAGTTTTTGCATAATATCTGTTATGCAATGTCTTTGCCTTGTCCTGACGGATTCTTTTAACTGATGATTTGTGATTTGCCATCTTTGTTATATTCCTTATTTTATTTATTTGTAGTCCCTAGGAGAGTCGAACTCCTCTTTAGAGAATGAAAATCTCTCGTCCTAACCGATAGACGAAGGGACCGTCGGTGATTTTTTGCGGTGCAAAGGTAGATGTTTTATTTCATTCCACCAAACTTTTTCTGAAATATTTTTCATAAATAGGCGTTTTTTTGTATTTTTGCACCTATGCTTACTAAAACAAAGGCAATAGTATTGCATTCCTTTAAATATGGAGAGATGCAGATGATAGTTGACTTGCTGACCGAGCAGTGTGGTCGTCAAGCATGCATACTGCGTTTGCCGAAGTCTTCGAAAGGCAAGCTTAAAAAGCAATATTTCCAACCGTTGTTTATTTTGGAAGTGGTTTTGGATATACGTCAGCATTCCAATTTGCAGCATATAAAAGAGGCAAGGGTCGTCAATCCGTTTATATCTATTCCATTCAATCCATATAAACTCTCCATTTCTTTGTTTATTGCGGAATTCCTTCGTTGCGCTACTCGACGAGAACAGACTGACAGTACAATGTTCTCATATATAGAGAACAGTATACTATGGCTAGATGGATGTGAAGATCAATTCGCTAATTTTCATCTCGTATTCGCTATGCGTCTTACGAAATTCTTTGGTTTCTATCCAAACCTGGAAGATTATGGTCATGGCAAATGGTTTGATCTTCGTTCAAGTAGCTTTAGTTCTGCGCCTCCTTTGCATAGAGATTATCTTGCTCCAGCGGAGGCCGACCTTATTCAGGTAATGATGAGAATGAACTTTCCGACTATGCATTTGTACAAGATGTCTCGTCTTGAGCGTAACAGATTGCTTGATGTCATTCTTGATTATTACAGGATTCATATTCCTGATTTTCCCGAAATGAAATCCATAGAAGTATTGAAAGAACTTTTCACATAGATGATTTGTATGTGAGAATGTATGTAATGCATTCTCAGTTATATTATTGTGGGTTACGTTGAATAATTCATATTACATGAATATACTAGGTTTTACTGGCAATATTACTCGTTATTTTTTTATTATAGAATGGTGTGTTTGGTTTTGTAAACAGAAAACTATTTTCTTTTTCTTTACATGAACGAACAATCTTCCCATGTCTTAATACTTTCTTAAATCATGACAAAAGAAAATCGTGAAATAGAAAAATTATGTGCATGAAATGCCATTGAATAACTCTATAAACGTCTTTTCTAATCCTATCTGTGCCACTTACATGTAGTAAACGTATGGTTTACGAGTGGAAAACGTGTCGTTTACTACTCAAAAACAATATGGTTTCGAGTCGAAATTGCATGGATTTTGGGCTAAAATCAAGCATATTTCGTGTAAAAACAATGCACAGAATTTAAAATAACAACGCAACATGCTATAATACAGCACATTATAATTGCACACGTTTTCTTGCGTTATTTCAGACAAAAGGCAAATTATTTTTCACCATGCGCATTTTCAGGCCGTTAAAAGAATATGTTTTATGACTTAAACTTTACATAATAAAGAAAACTTTATGTTTTAATTCAAATCATCAGTTATGGATATTTTCGTTTTATAGGAAGCAGATGTATGCCATGTTCATTGTAAAACGGAATATTACCGAAAGTATCAGAGAAAGTAGGTTATAGCGTGATAGATGTTTTTAATTGGCTGGTTTGTGTTTATAGTAGATTCTTGTATCTCATGGAAATGAGTTACTATTAAGTCTGCTTATGATATATGACTATTAGCAATATATATATAAAACAAGGGCGGCACAATCACGTGTCGCCCAAGTCACAATTATGGAAAACAATATTAATCATTGTTGTGGTCAAGACTATCATTAAAGTCTTTTGGCTCCTTTGGTGCCATTGGGTCATGATAGTCATTGTTGTTGCGATGCTCGAAACGACGAGGTTCGCGATTGCCCTGACGGTCGTTACGATCAGGACGTGGTCTACGCTCTGGGCGTGGACGGCGTTCGCGCTCAACGAATCCTTCTGGTTTAGGAAGGAGAACACGGTGAGAAAGCTTGTATTTACCTGTCTTCTGGTCTATGTCTACCAGTTTAACGGTTATCTTGTCGCCTTCTTTCAGACCAGCCTCTTCTACTGTTTCCAGACGCTTCCAGTCTATTTCTGATATATGGAGCAATCCGTCTTTGCCTGGCATTATTTCTACAAAGCAGCCATAAGGCATGATAGAACGGATAGTTCCTTCATAAACTTCACCGACTTCAGGTATAGCAACGATTGCCTTAATCTTAGAGATAGCTTTGGTTATGCTTTCTTTGTTTGGTGCGCTTACCTGAACTTTGCCCTTGCCGTCTATCTCATCGATAGTGACAGTTGCGCCTGATTCTTCCTGAATCTGCTGGATAATCTTGCCGCCAGGACCGATAACAGCACCGATGAATTCCTTAGGAATATCAAATGCCTCAATGCGTGGAACCTGTGGTTTAAGCTCGGCACGTGGCTCAGCGATAGTGTCTGTGAGTTTTCCAAGGATATATTCACGACCCTGTTTAGCCTGAAGAAGAGCCTTTTCAAGTATTTCAAAGCTAAGTCCGTCGCACTTAATATCCATCTGAGTTGCTGTAAGACCGTCTTTTGTACCTGTAGTCTTGAAGTCCATGTCACCGAGATGGTCTTCGTCACCGAGGATATCGCTCAAAACAGCATACTTGTCTTCACCTGGATTCTTGATAAGTCCCATTGCGATACCGCTGACAGGCTTCTTCATAGGAACACCTGCATCCATCAGCGCGAGTGTGCCTGCACATACTGTAGCCATAGATGAAGATCCGTTACTCTCAAGTATCTGTGATACAAGACGTACTGTATAAGGATAGTCTGCAGGAATCTGGCCCTTCAAAGCACGCCATGCAAGGTGACCGTGACCGATTTCACGACGGCCAACACCGCGCTGTGCCTTTGCTTCACCAGTACAGAACGGAGGGAAGTTATAATGGAGAAGGAAGCGCATGTAACTCTTATCGAGAACATCATCAACCATCTTTTCGTCAAGTTTTGTACCAAGTGTACATGTTGTAAGGCTCTGTGTCTCACCGCGTGTGAAGATTGAGCTTCCGTGAGGCATAGGCAGAGGACTTACTTCGCACCATATTGGACGAATCTCGTCTGTCTTACGACCATCAAGACGCTTGCCTTCATCAAGGATGCAACGGCGCATAGCGTCACGCTCTACATCGTGATAGTAGCGGTCAATAAGAGCATATTTCTCTTCAAGCTCGTCTTCTGTAAGCTCTGTATGAGCTGCAGCGTATGCTTCTTCGAAGTCAGTCTTTATCTTGCTGAATGCTTCTTCGCGAGCCTTCTTGTCATGATCGCCAGCTTCAGCTATAGCATAACACTTGTCGTAAGTATCCTTGCGTAACTGTTCACGTAGTTCTTCATCGTTGACTTCGTGGCAGTATTCACGCTTAACGTCTGTTCCGAGTTCCTTAGAAAGTTCTTCCTGCATCTCGCACATTGGGCGTATTGCATCTTGTGCAACCTTGAGAGCCTGAAGAAGATCTTGCTCTGAAACTTCGTTCATTTCGCCTTCAACCATCATGATATTCTCTTTAGAGGCACCTACCATGAGATCCATATCAGCGTCTTTCATCTGTTCGAATGTTGGATTAACCACATACTCTCCGTTAACACGTGCTACACGCACTTCAGAGATAGGACACTCGAACGGGATATCTGAGCATGCCAAAGCGCAAGAAGCAGCAAAACCTGCAAGCGCATCAGGCTGGTCTACACCGTCAGCTGAGAAAAGAATAACATTAACAAATACTTCAGCATGGAAATCTGACGGGAAAAGAGGGCGCAATGCGCGGTCTACCAGTCGGCATGTAAGAATTTCATTGTCACTAGCTTTGCCTTCGCGCTTTGTAAAACCGCCAGGAAAACGTCCTGCTGCGGCATACTGTTCTCTGTACTCTACCTGCAAAGGCATAAAATCTGTTCCGGGAACTGCATCTTTTGCGGCACAAACAGTGGCGAGTAATACGGTGTTGCCCATACGGAGCATACACGAGCCGTCAGTCTGCTTTGCCACTTTCCCGGTTTCAATGCTGATGGTTCTGCCATCAGGCAATGAAACTGTTTTCGTAATTACGTTCATCTAAAAACTTCGTTGTTTTATAACATCTTAATAAAATCTTGGCAAAGGTATGCAAAAGCACTTAAATAAACGAATAATTATCGATTTATTTTTCTTTTTTATGATAAAGCAAGCAATTATCTGGCACATTAAATGCTATATTGATGTGATTTTGAAGAAATCTCTCATATAGATATTTCTTTCTTGGCAAGAGTTTGGACACTCTTACAGGAACTTGCATATCATAAACATGTATATTCTATTCAAAAGATATGTTTCTTAGCTCGTTTATATTCTCTTCTGATACTTTTTCCGTCAACAAAGCGTTGAGTTTATCAACCGTTAATGATGTAGCAGGACTGAAGTCTGTAGAATTCATGTATTCTAATAGACTAATATAAAACTGGTTTACCTCAGGATATTGGTTTGTCATGGCTTTATTCAGATCGGACATGCAAACTAGAAGTTTCCCTTTTCCTACGGTAAATTCAAATACAAGTCCAAGTTTGTGGTTGCGCTCTACATTGTCAATTACTTGTATTATAGGACGATAATTGTCTTGTGTATTGTCTAAAATGAAAGGATTGGAATGTTTCACGATAGCAGCCCATTGCCAGTTGGTATGTATTTCTGTAGGAAAATTCATGAACAAAGGATGTGTGTTGTCAATCAACATACCAAGAGTTCCTGGCGAAATGGCTTTCTTGTTGTTTTGACAGATAGTCTTGAACATTCTATAGTTCCAGTAGTCTGTCTGGAATAATGCACCTACGGTCTGTTGTTTGTATATAGAATCATTGGGCATAAGCAATACTTTTGCTCCGTTGTTGAGTTTCTCAACAACTTCAGATGTCATAGAATCAGTAATCAATATATTTCTGCTCAGTTCTTTAATGTCTTTATGAAAGTCATTGTTCCTATATATCCATAATGGATAAGAATTATGGTATGACGTTCCGTCTATTGATAGTATTAGATTCATACGTTCATTGATAGACTTATCTGCAAGTTTTGCTTTAATGCAAATCTGTCCAACTTCAATCAGTCCGTTGCCATTCTTGGCATTTATAGGTAATATACCTTCGGTCCTAATGTTGTTGTTCGTGTCAAGAAGTTTCCATTTAAGTTGTTTCAAATCAGATTTCCCGTTATCGTATGCAGCTATCATTATATTTCCACTTATGGTATCTCCGTCTGTATAACACATTTTATGTGTTTCAAACAAAGGTACTACAGGCGAACACCATTGTCTCCATTCTGCAGGCGATACTATATTTTTGCTTTCCATGAAAGCGTCAAGTATACCAACATAAGCAGAACCTTGTCCTGGATAGTCTTGAATGTCAAGAAGCTGGAATCCTGCCATATTCTTTGTACGTAAATCCATTTCAATATCGGCTTTATATAATAAAACCGACCATAATCCAGATGCTTTGTGAAATTGATTTGCTAGATCTGACATACATGAGTTTTCAAGTCTTTTCTTGAAAATTTCCATGTTATAGGGGTATAAAACACCTGTATACTTGCTTATTTCCCTATAATCTGGATATACTTGGAATTGTCCTGTCTCATGGCTTATTACAGGTATAGAGGTTCTTTCTATAGCTTTTTCAAATGTTGTTATGGTATTAGGATACTCATGGTTAATCAATCCTCCGTCATAAGCATCGGCAAATGAGAATGAGCCACGTACATGGGTATTGTATTTTCCCCATGCTTCACCTCCAATACGACAAGTGGTAAAATAGTCCATTTCTGGCATTGGCTCTTTATATCCAAGATAATAGTTTGAGCCTAAGGTATATAGTTTTGTACTGTCTGCCATTCGGAAATCACGCACAAACTCCTGCATATTAGGGATGGAACCCCATAGTTCGTTGCCTAATGCCATCATTACAAATGACGGATGGTGACCATATTTGCCAAGAATGTTGAGACCTTCTTTATGAAGGAAAGACATAAGATAAGGATCTTTGTCATTGAAATCACCCCAGAACGGCAATTCGGGTTGGAGATAGAAACCCATTTCATCAGCTACTTCAAAGCAGGCTTCAGGTGGACACCATGAATGGAAACGTACATGATTGATGCCATATTGCTTAAGCGTTGAGAAATACCTGCGCCATGAATCTGTATCCATTGGTACATGTGCTGTCAATGGGAACACGCATGCATCGTGTTTTCCGCGAAGGAAAGTCTTGTTTCCGTTTACATAGAAAAAATTACCTTTTGTCTTAAAGTCTATTTTTCCGAAAGTCTTGCAGATAGAATCGCCGTTATCAATATAGACAGTGAATTTATAAATGTTTGGTTCAAACTCATCCCAGCGTTTAAGTTTTTCATAGACGTCATTAGGAACAATGCTTGTTATTGTAGATGTCTTGCGTATATCAACTTTATGTTGTTTTTCATAAACCTTCTCGCCGGTTGACACGTCTGTTATTACTTCGGTAAGTGATATTTTTTTCTTTGTTTTTCCTAAAATACTATATTGGAATGTTATCGGCTCTGTGCGACTGGACATCATGATGTTATCAATATGTACAGGATTTACACATTCTAAGAATATATCTCCTATAATTCCGTTCCAGTTGGTTTGTGTATCTTCTGTAAAGGCATGTGAAGCGGTAAGGAGCTGGTTAGGTATGCCTTTAGCATTGTCAATGATAATCGTAACTGTATGTTTCCCTGGTCTTAAAAACGCAGTCAGATTATATATCTGTGGGGTAGAGACATCATTATTTGAGCCAGCATAAACGCCGTCTATATAGATTTTTGATGATTTAGTACGTTCTAGATGTAGATATATATCTTTATCTTTCCATTCTTTTGGTATTATTACATCACGCTTGTACCATGCTTTGCCTATGTAAGAATATAATCGTGATAGATGTGTGGTTTCGTTTTTTTTAGTCAAAGGATGTCCTTTTCTATTTGTATCTGTTGTGCCTGGCAACATGACGGAATCATCAAAGTTGGAGAAAAGGAAACCTTTAGACAATCCTGTAGAATCCTCATCAAGCGCAAATTGCCATTGGCCTGATAGGTTGATTGTGTGTCGTTTCCCGTTTCCTGCAACTATGTTGAGGCTGATGAATATGAGCAAAATAGTGAATAATCCTTTTTTCATGGCTTTAGATAAAGAATGTAATCAACAATGGTCAAATAATTACTTTGATCTTACGATAATATTCTCTGAATTCGGTAGGAGAGCATCCCTTTTTACGTTTAAATACGCGGTTAAAATTGCTTAGATTATTATAGCCACATAAAAAACTTATGTCAGCAACATTCTTGTTAGTATCGACAAGCATGCGTGAGGCATAGCCTAATCGTATATCTATTATGTAGTCGCTAACTGTTCTTCCAGTATGGAGTTTGAAGAAACGGCTGAATGCCGCTTCGCTCATGCATGCAATATCAGATAAAGTCTTTAGCTTTATCTCGTCCATGTAATGATTGTCTATGAAATCCTTGACCTTAAGGATACGCTTGGAGTCTTCTCCAAGATTGACCTTTGCATAGCTCGTTGTAGCAAGAGTACGTGAGCCTTCACTCTTAGATAGGGTATCCAGTATGTTCATAAACTGAATGAATGCTGTAAACCCATCCTTCTCTGAACTGAGAGTTGAAAGAGAGGTATATACTTTTATGATAGTTTCCATAGGAAAGCATAGACCTCTGCGGGCAAGATTGAGCATATGGTATATGCGTGAGAAAGGATTCTTACTGAATAAACTTCCTTCCGTAAGGTCGAAACAGAATTGTACTGTTATCTCATGAATGTTCTCGCTTGTGCATGTGTTTTGCATCCACACGTGTTCAAGGTCAACACTCGTGATGAGCACGAGATCGTAGTCACCTATTACCTCACTATTGTCACCAACAATACGTCTGACACCAGCGGCATGTTCCACAAAATTGAGTTCAAACACATCGTGCTTGTGTATAGGATAAGTGAACTCCTTTTTGTGCCTGTCGGCAATGTATAGGAGATCTTTTTCCATTAATGGCGTTATCTCATGCAACACGCCACCGCTGACAGTTGGATATTTCATAAATTGTTTAGAATTGAATGACTGATAATACTTTCAGGTTATATTCAATGTTTGGATTGATATTGAACCTTTAGTAAACTATTTTGTACAAAGATAATGAAAATCAATGAGAATTAATATTCATCACTCAAAAAGTTATTAAAAGTTACGTTCAATTATTTCAAGACACATTCTAGTGTTATGATATGGACATTTCCAAAAACCTGCTTTATCATCTTTACGGTTAGGGGTGCCGTCGCTGTTGATACTCCATAACCATTCTCCGTTTTCATTGTCGACAAGTTCCGATTTGATAAATTGCCAGCATTGTTCGGCAATATCTAGATAATGTTCTGTGTTGAAATACTGATAAAGATTGATATGCCCAATGACATTCTCGCATTGTACCCACCATTGAAGTGAAGAATCTGCTTTATCTGTATCTAACCATTTTTCATAAATCATGGCACCATTATTTGTAAGCCCTTCATCAGCAGCAGATGCAATGTTTAAAACTATTGTTTCTGTTTCGGATAATATATCTTTGTCATCAAGAACTAATGCTGTTTCATGCAATAACCATGATGCTTCTATATCGTGTCCGTAACTGTGGATATTACGTTTCCCTTTCCATTCATCATCAAAGAACAAATCAAGATGATTAGTTTCTTTATTGAGAATCTTGTCTTTAAATATGGATAGTAGATTTACAAGCCTTTCTTTTAGTTCTGCATTTTTCCATACACGATATAAATTTGTATATGGCTCAATTACATGCAGATGTGTGTTCATTGTTTTGGAGAGATTTTCGTCTTTATCAGAAAGACGCATATCTTCAATCCTGTTCCATTCTCTTGAAAGTGCTTCTGTATATCCATTGTTTACAGAGTCAAAAGCATGTTCTTCTATTGAATGATATAGAGATATTGCACAATCCAAAGCTTCTTTATCACCTGTAGCGCGTGCAAATTCAGACATTCCGTAGATTGTGAATCCTATTGCATAGGTTTGTTTCTTGGTGTCTTTTGGATTACCGTTGTAGTCAAGACTCCAGAATACTCCTCCGTATTCCTTATCAATGAAATGTTCCATTATATAATTCTTCGCACGTTTGGCTGCATCAAGATATTCCTTGTTTCCTAAAACACGATATGCAGCTGAGAATGCCCAAAGAATACGTGCATTAAGGATAGCTCCTTTTTCTGCATGTGAGTCAATGTTGTCATATCCGTCAATCCTTCCGTAATATCCTCCATTCTCATTATCTGTCATACGGTCTATCCAAAAACGCAAGATATTGTTTTCCAAAACATTGCGCATATCTTTTTTCAATAGCTCTGTCTGTGTATTCATAACTATATATTGAATTTAAATGCGAAAGGGAAGATATTTTCTTTATACCTTCCTGCTTTCGCTTTTGATATTATTCTTGGTGTCTTTTGTTTTCAAGCTGTAGGCTTATTTCTTTCATTCTTTTTTCCGATAGAGGATAGAATGCAATGAAAATGAAGCTCAATAATGCTCCAGCAGCAGGCAGAATACTTAGGAACATCTTTATTCCATTGATGGTTTCAGGATTCTGTACTGCATTAGCTACAAATCCAAATGCTTCAAGCATCCAGCCAGTGAGAGCAGTTCCTATTGCCCATCCAAACTTTTGGCTCATTGACGAAGAACTGAATATCAGACCTGTAGCACGGTTTCCTGTTTTCAGTTCGCTGTAGTCTGCGCAATCTGCATACATACTCCATAACAAAGGGAATATACTTCCGGCACAAATGCTAATGAGTAATTGGAATACAAAGATAAGGGTAAGCATGTCCTTATCGAAGAAAAAGAATATTACGCTTAAAACCGTTGCTATTATCATTGCACACATGAAAGTTTTGCGCTTTCCTATCTTGTTGCTTACAGGAGCAGCCAACAATACCCCTATTATGTTTGCAGCTTGTCCTACCGCAAGGTATAGTCCACTTAGCACGAATGGAATGCCAAGAAACTTTATATCGCCAAATGAAGTTTCATCAACGTAATATTTAAAATAGTAAACCGTTGCACCGTCTCTAATAGAGTTAAATACCAATGATGCCACTCCTGCTCCGAGAAGAATCCACCAAGGGCGATTATGGAGTAAGTCTTTAATATCAGTCTTCAGTGGGGTTTTCTTTTCTTTTACTGGTCTTACTCTTTCACGTGTAAGATAAAAACATCCGAAGAATAATAGTGCACATACTATTGCCATGACAAGAACGGTCATAAACCATCCGAATTGTGGAGCAGTCATCCATCCTACCATTATTTCTTCCGAGCGGTCACCGCCAAAGACTTTCACGAATGGCATAAATAGCAATAAAGCAATGAAGCTTCCAATATATGCGAATGTCATTCTGTATGTAGCCAATGTGTTGCGGTCAGAAGGATTAGGACTCATTACTCCCAATAATGAAGCATAGGGAACGTTTATGGCACTGTATACCATCATCATAAGAGTATATGTGATGTATGCGTATATAAGTTTTGCGGTAGCTCCGAATGGTGGTGTAAGGAATGTTAGTATTCCTATGAATGCAAACGGTAAAGCAAGATACAGAAGGAAAGGACGGAACTTACCCCAGCGGCTTTCCGTTCTGTCTGCTATGATGCCAACAATAGGATCAAACAATGAGTCCCAAACACGTGTTACGGCAAACATGGTTCCGACCAATAGTGCAGATATACCGAATACATCGGTATAGAAAATCATAAGATATGCTCCGAATATTTTCCAGAACATTGACGAAGACATATCGCCGAGACCATAGCCTATTTTTTCTGATAGCTTTATCATGTTTGTGTAATATTAGTATTGCGATATTTTGTTTTTGGCAATGAGTTTCTTTATTGTTTCAACACTTGCAGAAGTCGTGAATCCGTCTTCAGGCGTATTCATACAGTAATCAATCAGTTTGTCTATGGTTGACGTTGCAACATGCATGCGAGTATCACAACTTGCATAGTAGATATATACGGTTCCATCATCATCAGCTATCCAGCCGTTAGAGAACACAACATTCATAACGTCTCCAATATATTCCCATCCTTCAGGTACAATGAAATAGCCTCCAGGCTTTGCAATAACTTTTGTAGGATCGTCAAGCGCAGTCATATACATATATAGTACATACCTAAGACCAGAAGCACAGCCCCTTACTCCATGTGCTAGATGTAACCATCCTTTAGGAGTCTTAATCGGATGTGGACCTTCTCCGTTCTTTACTTCCATAATTGTATGGTAGTGGCGAAGATTTATTATTTTTTCTTCTTTGATTTCAGCATTGGTAATGTCATCAATCAATGCCCATCCAATTCCTCCTCCTGAACCAGTATCTATGAATCCGTCTTGTGGACGTGTATAAAATGCATATTTACCATTGACAAATTCTGGGTGTAGAACAACATTTCTCTGTTGGCTTTTTGCCTTCAAATCAGGTAGACGTTCCCATGTTTTCAGATCATGTGTACGGGCTATTGCAGCTGTAGCAGTCGCAGCAGATAAATCTGAAGGATAATTATCGTCATGTCGTTCTGCGCAGAATACTCCATAAATCCATCCGTCTTCATGTGCAGTGATACGCATGTCGTATATGTTTGTAGCAGGAATAATATCGTCAGGCATTGTTATTGGTTCTTTCCAGAAGCGAAAATTATCTATGCCGTTTGGACTTTCTGCTACAGCAAAGAAACTCTTTCGGTCTGCTCCTTCTACGCGAACTATTATAAGATATTTATCATTGAGTTTTATTGCACCAGAATTGAGGGCCGCGTTCATTATTATACGTTGCATAAGATATGGATTATCCTTCTCGCAGAAATCGTAACGCCATTCAAGAGGTGTATGTTCTGCTGTCAGAATAGGATTCTCATACTTGGTATATATGCCGTTTCCAAATGCTATAGGAATATTTTTCTTTGTCAGAAGTTCTTCATGTCGCTTCTTTAAAGTCTCTACTTGCTTCTCAAAATCATTCATAATTATTGGGTTTTATGGATTATATTATGTAGATCTATTTTTATTTTATATCATTAAGGAATAATGTTGTTTTATCTTTATAGAATTCAACAAAATCTTTTTCAGTCGCTTTCCCTGGAGCTGCAATGTAGTTTTCTTTAGGATCATTCCATGCATTTCTCCAAAGCAGTACATAGCTGATAGGATATTCTTTAATTAAAGGTAGCAGACATTTAGTATACCATGTTGAATCAGGTGTGTTTTGGTAGCCGGTTTCTGTCAATGCTATTATTTTATTTAAGCGTTGACCGACAGACTTAACTACGTTTAATTCTTTGCGTATGTTTGCCTGATATACAGTATTGTCTGCTGAAAACTGATAGACATCAATACCAATCAGATCAATATAATCATTTCCAGGATAATATTTCAGATAGTTTTCTTCTGTTTCATCATTATCACAAAGATTTGGGGAATATGCCCATACAATATTTGTACAACCTTGAGACTGCATATAATTATAGGTGTATTTGTATAGATTCTTATATTCTTCAGGTGTACAACTCTTGCTTCCCCACCAGAACCAACTACCGCTCATCTCATGCCATGGACGGAAAATTACAGGTATAGCTTTACCTTTTGGTGTTTTAAGCGACTTTATAAATAAAGCCACAGAGTTGAGCCATTTGTTGAATTTGTTGTTGAGGCTACTTTTAGGAAGTATTTGGGATACAGCATTGCCACTAGCATCCCATGAATTTTCTCCTGTAACAGGATTCCATGCATGCCAACTTAATGTTATTATTCCTCCTCTCATGTGGTGTTCAATGATTTCTTCACGCATTCTGTCAAATGGTACACCGTCAATATTTGTTGATGATTCAAGTTCTATTTTACCTAAATCAAAACCAAATACGGCAGGATAGACACCACAAACTTCTTTTACATCGCTTCTGTTACGTTCAAAATGCCATGAAGTGCCATAAACAGGGTCATCTTGATGACCTATCATTACACCTTTCTTTTGTAACTTTAAAAGGCGTTTTATTAATTGTTGTGATGGCGCTTTATCTGCTGCGGTAGCTGACATTGATATGGCAACCATTATTAGTGATAATAAGATATTTTTCATATACAGTTAGTCTTTAACGGTGAACTTAGCTTTCAAAAGGTCTTTATCAAGGCTGCTTGAACCTATTTGTACCTCAAAGTCACCTGATTCAATAATCTTTTTTAAATCTTTGTCATAATAACTAAGTTTGTCTGGAGTTATATCAAAGCTTATTTGTTTACTTTCTCCTGCTTTCAACGAAACTCTCTTGAAATCTTTTAATTCCTTTACAGGGCGTGCCACGCTAGAGAATTCATCGCGTATATATAGTTGTACTATCTCCACACCATCATAGTTACCAGTGTTTGTTACTGTTATTGTAGCTGTTATATTCTCGTTTTGATCAATATTGTTGGCTGAGAGTTTGATATCGCTATATTTATAGTTAGTATAGCTAAGTCCATAACCGAATGGATATAAAGGACTACTCTCGCCGCAAACAACTGGATGAAAATATGCAGAAGTTTTATGATTATACCATGTTGAGATCTGTCCTGAGCTTCTTGGTATCGTTATTGCGAGCTTTGCAGACGGGTTAACTTTACCGTAAAGTATCTCTGCAATAGCTTGTCCTCCAAATTGTCCAGGTTCCCATGCGTTTACAATTGCAGGAACATTTTCTGCGGCATAGTTTACACTTAATGGTCTGCCACTGATTATTATTAATATAGTAGGTTTGCCTGTTTCATTAATCTTCTTTATGAGTTCCTCTTGTAAGCCTACAAGATTAAGATTGTCTCGGTCAGTGTCTTCACCGCTTGTCCTATCGTTCCAACGGAAGCGCATCATGTATTCACCACAACAAACTATATTTAAGTCACATTCTTTAGCCTTTTCAACAGCTTCGTCAACCTTTTCCTGTGACATGTTGCGTGGATCCCAGCCTTGATCTACAAACAGGAAATCTGTTTCTGGTGATATTTGGCGTAATCCCTTTAGCACAGTTGAGACTTTATCTTCAGGTTGTAGTTCACTCCAATCACCCATTATGTTTTGGTCATTGGCGTTTATACCAGTAACCAGAACCTTCTTATATTTTGAAGAATTGATAGGTAATAATGAGTTTTCGTTCTTTAAAAGTACAATAGAATTGCGTGTGGCTTCAATTGCAGTAGCCTTATGTTCAGGGTTATTGATAACTTTATCTCTATTTTTTTCATTTCCATACGGTTCCTCAAATAAGCCTAACTGGAATTTTGTATATAGAATTCTCTTTACAGATTCATTTATTCGTTTTTCAGAAATCTTTCCTTCCTTTACCAATTCAACGACAGCATCTTGCCATTCTGGTCCATGCATGTGCATGTCCATACCTGCTTCTATACTTTGCAGGAATGCTTCCTTGTTGTTACGTGCTGTTCTATGTTGGTCAACGCAATGTTCTATATCCATCCAGTCGCTGACAACGAAACCTTTAAATCCCCATTCGTCGCGTAAAATACCATTCATTAGCCACTCGTTGGTATGACATGGTATACCGTTTAATTCATTATGTGACATCATTACGGTAGAGCCACCAGCCTTTACAGATGCTTCAAATGGAGGAAAGAATACTTCACGAAGTGTACGTTCAGATATGTCACATGGTGCACCGTTAGTTCCATTGATTGAATAGGAGCCTCCAACGAAATGCTTAACACAGGCAAGTACGTCATTCTTTGAATCAAGATTGCCTTGATAACCGCGTGTTGTAGCTTTACCAAGTAGTGTAACTAAATAAGGATCCTCTCCAAATGTTTCGCCACAGCGTCCCCAACGTGCATCGCGTGCAACTTCAACGTTAGGGTTAAATGTCCAATGCATATTCATTGCACGCATTTCTGCTGCAGTCTGACGTGCTATCTTATATGCCATGTCTACATCAAAAGAACATGCAAGTCCTATATTTGTAGGATAGACAGTGTTGTTTTGGCATTTTGCGTTTCCATGTATTGCGTCAATACCAATAAGCAGAGGTATTTGCAAACGGCTTTCCATGTTAAGTTTCTGTAAGTTGTTGGCTTCTTCCAATGTCAATACATGCAGGAAAGAAGATACAAGTCCCTTACGTGTCATTTCCTCAATCTGTTCATATGTCCAGCCAGGATAGAATGCATTGGCTGTGTTTGTGGCAAGTTGTTCAAGTGTCATTTCTTTGTTTGAACGCATGTGTTCCAAACCCACCAGCTGATTCATCTGTCCAACCTTTTCCTCTAATGACATGCGACTAAGCAAGTCATTGACCCTTTCCTCAATAGGGGCTTTAGGGTTTTTATACAGAGGCTTATTGTTATCTTTGGCAGACATATTTACGCTTACGAGTGTCATAATGGCCAATGTTAGTAATGTTTTCATATATTCAATTTTTATTTTAATCCCATTTGAGAATGAAGCCATGCTTCCCATTCATCCCATTGCTCTTGATACCAGTAATGGCCTGTCATCTGATATGGATGAAGTTCTTTGGGTGCAGTTACTATGTTATATGTTGCATAAGCGGTAGTTGGCGGTACTACATCATCATTATATCCAAAAGAAAACCAACCTTTGCATTTTATTCTCTTTGCGAAATTAACACCGTCATAATATCTAGATGTATTTATTTTCTTTGGATCTGCATTCTTTACGTCATAATAGAAATAGTGAGGCCATCCACATGCGATGCCTTTTAGAGAGGCTGTATGGTCACATAAAGCGGCATGAACGGCTCCATAAAATGTAACTCTGCTATCTAAAGCAGCACATACTAATGAAAGCATACCTCCTTGACTGCTTCCTGTTACGCCTAGGTCTTTGCCATTCCATTCATCAAGGCTTGCTATATAATCAATTGCACGAACAGCACCGATGAAAACCCGTTTATAATACGATTCATCGCGATTGTCCATATTATAGTTGCAGTAGTTCCATAATGCTCCATTGGCTAGCTTGTCATAGAAGTCTTGCTGCATTGTTACAGGTATTCCATGTATTCCTATTTCTAATGTTATAGCTCCTTTTGCAGCTGTCCACACATCCCCTTGATATGGTCGAACACCATAACCCGGAACTCTAAGCAATGCAGGGTATTTACCAGGCTTTACAGGAACACAGAGTATACCATAAGTTCTGCTTCCCCATCGTACGTTGTGAAAGCTTACTTGATACACATTTACATCCTTGGTGCAACGTTCAGGAAGAAGTTCTTTCGTCGGCTCTAGTTGTGTATATCGAGCTTCTTTAAGGGAATTAGCCCAGAATTCATCAAAGTCTTCAGGATCCTCCGTTGTTGGTATAAGTTTTTCAGGAGAAAAAGCTGCTGTACACAACCCTTCATAATCTTTACCGCCAACGTGGGCTTTAACCTTTAATCTATAGAAACCTGGTTTCTTCATGCTTCCCTTAAATGTCATGGTACCGTCTTTCAGAGTAACATTTTCTTTCTTTATCTCAGGATACATCTCTGGACCTGCTTCATAATCAACCTTTATATCGTCTATCAGAGTGCCAGATTTCAGAACACAAACTTTAAATGTTGCTGTTTCTCCAGTCTTGTAATTCCAGTCCTTATGGTCAGGAGTGACTGTTACAACAATATTGTTGCCTCTAATCTGTGCATTTAATTCAATGTTACAATACAATGCCAAAGATAGTAATAATATAGCAAACTTTCTCATATTTCTAATTATTTTTTGTAATGATTTACCAATAGTCCGTTAACCTTGTTCATCATAAGCAGACGTGGATTATTATATAATTTCATGAAATCGGATACAGATTCTGAACCTGGATATGGAACACAAAAGTCACCATTCTTAAAATCGCCGTGGTTACGTCCTAATAGCATATAGCTCATACGACAATTCTCTATCACAGGAACAATATTTTTAGTCCAAAATTCAGGATCATTTCCCATAGCCTTTACACCTGTTTTTATTCCGAAAGCCTTCATCTTAGCAAGGCTAATATCTGCTATTCGCCTTGCTTGATGTAATAGTCTGGTTCCATATTCCTCATATTTGTCAGGCATATATGTCAATTGTACTACGTCAATTATTTCTATCGGACAACGATTCATGAACTCTTCTGCATCAGTATCAATATCATTATTGCTGAAAGCGAATATTGCATTAGTCAGTTCCCCTTCATCTTTCATCCATTCTGCGGTCATAGTGTATAGCTTCTTATAGTCGTCTGCTGAAATATTTGAATACCATGACTGACTGTCAAGCGGATATAGAGCTAACACTATGGGTACTTTTATTCCATAAGCATTTTGTAGAGTTCCTATGTATTCTGCCGTTTTTTTTGTCCATTCGTGTAAGGTAGTATTAGCTTTAGACCCATTTTCAAGCGGATTCTTGCCTGGATCTGGTGCTGTCCAATATAGAACAACAAGACCTTGACGTTGGAAATAGCTTATAATATCGCGCTTAATTAGCTTAAAACTGATGGAATCAGCATTAATAGTATTTCCTTTTTCTATGCCGGCTAACTCAAAGCCTATGCATGCAGGCATGTCTCCGCTAATCTCATAAAGATCACTTCGTGCTGAATCACCTGTCCATCCTATGCCTTCTGTTGTTCCATACATTTGTCCTAGCATTACGCCTTTGTCTTCGTATGGCAATAGGTTTGCACGAAGATTCTCTGTGCGTAGCGTTAGTCCGCTCTCTCCAATCTCGTCATAGGAGTTTTTGTCTTTGCGACACGATGTTGCCACCAATGCCGCAAAGACTATCAACATTACGATGTGAAATTTATTCTTGATTCTCATTTTTACGCCAGTTATCCATATTGATAATGTCATCCATGTTCATAGCATCTTTCCAGTATTCGTCTGGGAACATGTGATTGACCGTTGAGTTTCCTTCTTGATAATTATAGTCAGACCATGGCATGAAATATAGGAACTTGGCTCCTGTATTCCACATTTCACTGATTGTTGACATGCTCTCGGTTATAGTTGTCGTAGAACCATTCGTTTCTGTCAGGTTTCCACATTCTGCAAGAGTAATCATCTTCTGAGGATACAGAGAAGATAATCCGTCGTATTGAGCTTTAAGTTCAGTTGCAGAGAAACCGTAACAGTCGCATCCAATAATGTCGACAAAGTCGTCTCCCGGGTAATATGATGTATCAGCTTCTGACGTAGATGTCGCTGCTGTACCTGTCCATATCCATATAAGATTGTGAATGCCTTTGCTTTCGAAATAGGTCTTCATGGTTTTCCATAGCTTTATATATGCTTCACCACCTTCGTTGCCCCACCAAAACCACGCTTTCTTAGGCCATCCTTGAGTGTTTAGCATGTTTCCGCTTGCCTCATGGAATGGACGCCATAAGGCAACAATTCCTGCATCTTGGAGTTTCAATATAATTTCGCATACTTTATCCATCTGTTCATAGAACCAGCTGTTTTCCCATGTTCCCTCAACATAGATGTTGTTCATATTCCATGTTGTCTGTTCTGGGTCATAAGTTATGCTTGTGTAATCTTTTGTGTCAAAGGCTTCTTCTGTCATAGGAACATTGAAGTGCCACATAAGCGAAACAACACCACCTTTGTCTGCCCAATTTGTTACAGGAGTTATGTCGCTATAATTTATCCATGTGCCGTCAAACGGAATGTGAATGAAATCATAACAGGTTATAGCAGGATATTTTCCTGTTACATTTTTTACGCTTTCAGCGCAATCAGTGTTCCAGTTCACGTGTGATGTGGTCGAGGAGATTATTTTCTTGCCATAATAATATTTCATGTAGGCATATAGTATTTTCGTTGCGTCAGAAGCATTTGCGTCTGCTAGTTTTATATCATCTATATCCACATCGATATATTCATCGTTCATGAACTTGAAAACAACTCTGTCTACTTCGCTTATGGGAGTCTCTAAAGGTATATCTTCTCCAAACGTTTTTGAATATACAGTAAGGTTGTTAAGGTCATTCGCGATCTTTATAATGTCTGTGCATGAATATTCGTCAACCGTAGTTCCGTTCTTATAATATATGAGAACCTTGTCTCCTTCAACCTGTGCGTTTGCAGAAACAATCTGTGTTGATAGCAGCAGTGATATTATTATTGCTCTTAAAATAAATAATGTCTTTTTCATCGTTTGGTGATTTTAACTGTTATGTTATTTGCTTTTACGATATAAATGCCAGCAGGAATCTCTGACAATGACACTATAACATTGTTTCCGCTTGCCTCTTTGTTGGCATTGATAATAGTTCCGTTTACGGAATATATTCGCACTTTTTCTGCATTGTCAATTCCGTTGAATATTATGTTGTCGCCTATGCGTGTGAATTTGCTTTCTATAGTTGTCTGATTGATGCCTGATGAAGGTTCTCCATATGCGTACATGCTGACAGAATAGAGATCATATACAGCGGTTGTATTGCTGGAAGTTACAATCAGCTGGTTGTTTTCCATTGTTATGACAGGCATTTCGCTCAGTAGAAAAGAATGGACTGTGCCATCTTTCATTTGCAAGTTTAATGCCTGTGAGTCTGCCTTTGCACTGATAAATGCAGCGGAAAAGGCTATCAAGATTAATATAAACTTTTTCATAGTCGTAATGTTGTTGTTGTAATGAATGTCTTTTTAATAATTTTTCAGTTCGTTTCTTTATTGTATGGATTGAAATAGCTTAATCCTGTCTTTAATGTTATTCTTGTTTATATAGTATCCTTCTTAACATATTGATTTACATGACGTTACGGAAACGTGGCATTTCCATGTCCTAAATATGCCGTTTTCATGCCGTAAACATATCTTTTATGCCCCGTAAACATATCGTTTGTTATGCGTAAACCATAGCTTTCCATATAATTAATTCATTTATGTCTTGAAAGAAACTCTATATAGAGCGTTTCAGAATAATTAAATTCATATTAACTCACATAATAGATAAGGCAGGGGTATGCTATCGGGGTACACCCCTGCCTTGATAAACAATTTATTTTATGGTACTAAAGTAATCTTTTGTACTGTCATGCCGTCACCTTGTATAATGAAGGCAGTGTTACTCCAACCATCAGTTTTAGCACCTGTGATCCAGTCGATCATATCTTGTGTAAGTTCCATTTCGAGGACTTCCACACCACCGCTCCAGTCAGAAAGAGTTGTGAATGAACTCCAATTGCCATCGTTAATCTGAGCCTGGCCTGTTGTTGCTGCATCTTTATAGATCTTCAATTTAGATACACCAGCAGTCCATGTATATGAAGTGAGGTCTATTGGAGAATTACGTTGTACACGGAAACGTCCGCTATCATCCCAAGTAAGGGTGAGAGGGAAGTTCATAGCTGTTGACTGATCCGACTGACCAACGCAGTTACCTTGTGTAAGATCGATTTCGCTTGGTACTACTGTTATTGTTCCAACAGTGTAGCTATTGCCGTCAGTAGTATTCATGATAACATCAAAAGTGCCACTTTCCATATCAGAAGGTATAATGACTGTCATTGATGTTGATGAGCGTGATACGAATGTAGTGACTTTTGTTGAGCCAAAGTATACTGATTCAACATTGTTATAGTTGCTTCCTTCAAGAACAACCTCTGCTCCTGGGTTGCCGCTAGGAGAGTTGCTCAAGGTAGGATTGGTTGAAGACTCAATAGTAAGTCCGCTGATTTCAACAGATGTACCGTTCTTCAGCACTAGAGTAAGGCCATTTCCATTAGCTGCAGCAGGAACAACAACGGATATTGCACTTGCAACATGTCCAGTAAAGTCTGTAGCGTTTACTGTCTGGTTTGTTGGGAATGTTATAGCAGAAACTAGATCAAGATCTGTTCCACGGAGCAGTATCTGATTACCAGCCATTACTGTTGAAGGACTAATGCTTGTAACAGTTGGTTCTATCAAAGTATAGCTTACGGTTACAGTTTTACCATTTGCCAAGGTGAGGGTTATTTCACCAGCCTGTGCTGTTTCCGGTACTTCTGATGTAATCTCGCTTTCACTCTGTGTTGCAATGGTTCCTTCTCCTGAATTAGGATATGTTATGGAAGAAACAAGATCAAGGTCTACACCTTTTATAGTAAGTGTCGATCCGTTTTTGACAGGGCTTGGAGATGCTGATAAATTGCTTGGAACAACAGTTGTAATGCTTCCAGCAACAATCTTTACGCCAGAATATGTATTTAATGTAACTTCACCGTCAGTAGCTTCTGCTGGTAATGTGAATGAAAGACTATTTCCATTTTCAGCACGAACAATATCCATAGTGTCGACAGTTGCACCTTCTAAAGATATAGTTGCAATCTGATTTAAATCAGTTCCGTTTACAGTAATAGTGCTGCCAGCCTTTACTGTTTCAGGTGTCAATTCTGTTGCCGTTGGAAGTTTCACGGTCAAAGTTGCATCAGAATATAGATAGTTCGCACCTTCAGAATTCTCATCACTTAATTGAATACGTCCTGTTTTAGCTTCTACAGGTATTGTTGCTTCAATCTTGTAGCGAGTATGTGTTGTGAAAAGAGAATCTGGCACGCTTACGCCATCTGCAAAGATTACTGCATGAATGTTGTTAAGATAATCACCATTGATGGTAATAATGTCACCTACACTACCTTCAAGATTACCTTCCTGGTCTACATAGAATTCATCAAATGTGATGTTTTCTGTATAGGTTATAGGTGTAAGCGTTCTTATTTCACCACCTTTTGCAGTCTTGAGTATTACGATACCAGTATCGCATTTTTCTTTTGGTACTTCAATATTTATCTCAGAGTGTTTGCCGCTTGTGACTATATTGATGTTTGTGATAGGATCTGCACCAGGCAAGTCTACTTCTGTTATCTGATCAAGATTAGATCCCATAAATGTCAGAACACCTCCACGTAATACAGGAACAGGGCCATAAGAATTGAGTGTTATGCTGTTGCCGTACTGGTCGGTATTGAGATCGTCATTGTCGCACGAAGTGAATACCATACTACTGCATATAAACAGTAATGATACCCAAAGTGCTGATATTTTATTTATTTTCATAACGAGATGTTTTTACGTTATTATTGTTTTTCGTATATGGTCTCCGCCGTGTTAAAGGCGGAGACTTTATTTATTATTCAATAGGAGCTATACGGATATTGTCGATACATACGACAGGACTACACTCTACGCTGCTGTCTTTGTAAGGGCCGGTATAGAGGAAGAATGTAAGACCGGTCATATTCTCAATCTTTAGCGCGTCAAGTTTGTTTCCATATCTGTCGTAAGCAAAATCACTAAGAGGAATGGTTACAGTTTCCCAGCCGCTAGTTGTATAACTGCCACTTTCAGTTCCATACCAAGGAGTCCACAGAGCACGAGGATAAGTATCGTCAGCAATATAACTGTTGGTTCCGGTATTATAGGTAACTTGATCGTTGCCTGTAAATATAAGCTGCATAGAACAAGCAGACCATGCAACAGGTATGTTAACCTCAAACTTCAGTTGGAGTTGACTAATGTCAGATCCATTGATGATGCTTGTAAGTTCTGGATAACCATTGTCTGTATCTGGCCAATAGTTAAATGAGAATGCATCTTCGTTCCATGTGTCAAAATTCAATGTTGCTCCTCCAAAGTATAGATAATTGCCATCAAGTGGAGTTACACCGTCTACATCGTTGCGGACGTTTCCATTACGCCATCCATGACCAGAAGACAAAGCTTCGTCTCCATCATCATCCCAGTCAAAAAGAATATTACGGTCATCACGGAAATAGAACTTTGAACGGCTCTTTCCATACATTGATTCTACAGTAACGTAGCCTTTCTGTGCATCTTCAGGAACCTTAAATGTTACCGAAGTCTTACTGTAACTTGTAAATTCTGTAACAGGAATATTTCCTGCAAAGGTTATTTCAAGTGGGTAGCTCTCGTAATTGAGCAGATAGTCGCCTTTTATTGTTACCTCTTCGCCATCTGCTGCAAATTCGTTAGATATGGATGATACAACCGGATTTGGTACTAAGACAGTAAAATCGTATGTTGTAGTATCATTCTCGCTATTTACCATATAAATCTTGTTGGTAGGATTATCCGTCAATGTTGTCGGAATATCTACAAGTAACGTATGGTAAGTCATGAAGCTAGTATTAAGGATGGCTTCTTGATCATTGAAATACATCTTCTTGATACTAGTAAGATTTTCTCCAACGATACATATATTTGCACCCATATAAGCACCAGTCAACATTGAATCCTTTTTGGTTACGTCACTTAGTCTTATATAATGGATTGTCGGAGACCCGCCTGTAACCTCATATTTATCCGGCTCATCCTCACAACTTGTAAGTACTGTTACGGAGAATGCTGCAAAACATAACAGCATACAGCCTAATATTTTATCTTTAAAATTCATATAACTTGTTTTATGAGATTATTATTTAATAAGAAAATTGTGAAATATCAACGTCCTGAGGAGCTTCAAGCAAATGAGGATTCTGAGTTGCATCTTCCGTTGGGAACGGTATAGTAAAGCTGCTTACAGAAACGTTCTGCTTTTTACCAGGATCATCGTTGTATTTAACGTTGTCGGTTATATTCCAGCCACCGTCATATCCACCGTTGTTATACCAGCTTTCATATAAGTCATTAAGACCATAATATTCATTACGACGCTGATTGTTAAGTTCATTTATTGCGGCATCTGGATCGTAATAGAACCAACGTACATAGTCATACCAGCTATCACCTTCGAGTGAAAGTTCTAAGCGACGTTCTTTTTTAACATCTTCCCAAGAGATTGAAGTTGGGCGTGAATATGTATTTACTGAACGGCTACGTACTTTATAGAATGCATCTATAGCGTCTGCATTTGTGGTAGAATTGTCATTGCCTATGATGGCTTCTGCATATATCAGATAAACGTCAGCCAGACGAAGAAGCTGTGTGTAGTTTCCGTAGGCCATAACATCGAATGACGTACCAACATATTTTACGTGATCAGCATTGTCTCCAATAAGATGTTTTACACAGTTTGCGCCAGTTGGACTTTGCATTTCTCCAGGTCCCTGATGGTCTTCATATCCTTTATATACAAACTTCAGATAATCAAAACCTCCACAGTCGGTATAGAAATAATCGTAAGAGTCACCTGCCATCATCATTGTTGCCTTACGTCTAACATCTGTGTTGTTGCGCGTCTGTCTTGTTGGATCTTCACCAAAAGCGTCCATGAGGTCAACTGAAGGACCGGCATAGCCACCCCATGTGTTTCCTGTTTCATCAAAACCAGTCATTGCAAGGTCGCTCTGGAGTGTGTTCTGCTGTGTCCAAGGATCACGGCCTGCATGCCAATGCCATGCGATAAGTGATTCGTCACCGAAATATGCACCACGGAAAATATCACTATAAACAGGTTCAAGTGAGCGTCCGCTATTGTCTATTACATCTTTTGCATATTTAGCAGCCATAGCAAGGTCTTCTGTATTACGCTGATGTTTTACTGTATGGATATATGGGTTCGCACCAGTTTCATATGTAGTTGTTGATGCGTCATATCCAGACTTTGTAAGATAAACCTTTGCAAGAAGGCCTTCAGCGCAATATTTGTCAATACGTCCTAAGCCTGTTCCGTCTTTTTCAGGTAATAGTTCAATCGCTTTTTCAAGCGTCATGATGATGTAGTCATATACGTTTTCTATCTTTGCCCTATATTGTTCATTGTAAGTTCCATTACTGATAACCTCACTATTGTTGTGGATAATAGGAACTGCACCGAAAGTGCGTACAAGATAGAAATATGCCAAAGCTTTCCATGTAAGGCATTCGCCCATACATGTATTTCTCACGCTTTCACTAACACCTGTAGAACTTTTAATCTTATCATAAAGAGTGTTAGCATATGCATTGACTGTCCATAGAGAATATGACATGTCTTTAAGGTTTGAGTTGTTGGCAGAAACGCTACAGTTCCAGTATTGGGTATCATCACCTCCGTACCAGTAATAGTTACCAGCCATTACTTCTCCGACTTTAAAGAATCCACGTTGAAAGTCATACCAAGGCATGTTGTATAGTGAATTTGCTCCTTGATAGCATGTGGCATCGTCATTGTAGAAATCGTCTGCGTTGTATGTAGACTTGTCTGGCTGGTTTAGAAAGTCATCGCATGATGATAATCCTATACCGGCAAAGAGAACACAAGCCATTATTTTTGAAAATTTATATAGTCTCATATTATTCTTTTTTATTGTATTATATCAGAACGTTAGATTAAGTCCGAAAGAATAGACTGTAGGAGAAGGGTAACGGCCATTGTCAACTCCGAATACATAGCCTGTAGAATCAGATGTACTTGCGCCGACTTCAGGATCATAGCCACTATAACCAGTTATAGTAAATAAGTTCTGTATATTTGCATATACACGTAGGTTTTCTATGTGTAGGCAACGTGTGAACTTCTTAGGGAGAGTATAACCTAAAGTTATATTCTTCATTCTCAAGTAAGATCCATCTTCTACATATCTGTCACTTATTACGGTTGAGTTTCCGTTAGGGTCACCGATAGCAGCACGAGGGATACTTGTTGTTGCGTTTAGTACCATTACGTTGTCGATATCATCATACCAATTCCATACGGTATTTGCATTGTTGCCTTTATATCCGTTAGAATAATCCTTATTGGGATCAATAGGAACTAGTTGTGCGCGTCCAATTACAGATGCACTTTGGTTAACCCATGCATTGTTCATACGGCTCATGCTTATTTCCAAATAGTTCAATACCTTGTTGCCTACAGAACCACTTACAAACAAAGTAAGGTCAAAGTCTTTATATCTAAATGTGTTAGTCCAACCGAATGTATATTTAGGTTGTGGATTACCGATATAAGTCTTGTCATAATCATCAATTACACCGTCAGGAACTCCGTCTGGACCTGAAAGGTCTTTGTATTTGATATCACCAGGCCATACAGTTGTTGTTCTGCTATATGCACCAGATTTATACGAACTAGGTTTTGCAGAAGCTTCAATATCAGCATAGTCTTTGTATACGCCGTCTGTAACATAACCCCAGAACTGGTAGAGTGGTTTGCCTATATTGCTTACGCAAACAACGTCGTTCCATTGTCCATAGCCAATAATGTTGACATTTGTTGTTCCACTCAAACCTTCAAGTTTATTACGGTTCCATGATATATTGAATTCGCTGTCCCATGAGAAATCTTTCTTAGAGAAAGGATGAGCAGATACAGTGAGTTCAAAACCACGGTTGCTAATCTTTCCATAGTTTCCGTATGGTGCGCTCAACTTAGAGGAAGCATTACCCTGTGTACCCATGTATGAAGGAAGCTGTAATGCCATAAGCATGTCATTTGAGCGTTTGTCATACCAATCAAGGGTAATATTAAGTTTGTCATTAAAGAAACCTAAATCAATACCGATGTTTACCTGTTCTTGCGTTTCCCACTTTATACCAGGATTAGGAATGTTTGTTGGGCGATAGCCAACACTATTCTGTCCGACATATAGCTTCGTTACTGTTGAACCCCATTTGTATGCACCGATGTTTGCATTACCTGTCTGTCCCCAGCCAACGCGCAATTTACCATTGCTTAACCATCCTTCTGAGAACTTCATGAATTTCTCATTAGTGAAACGCCAGCTAACAGCAAATGAGTGGAAAGATGCCCAACGGTTATCTGGACCGAAGTTAGAACTTCCGTCACGACGGAATGTATATGTTGCAAGGTATCGATCATCAAAGTTATAAGTCTCACGTGTGAAGAATGAGGCCATTGTAGTAGTACCAAAACCAGAACCAATCTGAGGAGTATTTGCTCCTAATGACGGATTATGGATTGTGTTATTAGGAAGGTTTGTATTGTATACACTAGTGTAATCCCAGTCGCTTTTCCAACATTCTTGTCCTAACATTGCGGTAAAAGAATGTTTTTCTATATTGCCATTATATGTAAGGTAGTTCTTTAGCTGCCAATATTTACTATTGTTCTTTTGCCAACGTGAACTATTAACTGCTACTGACCAGTTACCTAAAGTTAATGTAGGCTCAAATACTTCTGCATCGCTCCATGAGAGGTCATAGCCGAGTTCTGCATGCCATACAAGATTCTTAATAGGAGTAATTTCTGCAAAGATATTACCTGAAAGTTTGTTCCTCTTCATTGTAATATCCTTACTTAGAGCTTGTGCTACAGGGTTTGGTGATGTCCAACCTTCACGTACAACAGATGTATAGTTACCGTCAACGTCATATATAGATATGTCAGGAGGAGTTGTAAGTGCGTAAGTAATAACACCGTCTGTTCCGTCTGCTTTCAAGAGACGTTCTTTTGTGTTTGTGTACATAGTGTTGATACCTACCTTAAACCATGATTTAAGTTGTGCATCAAGGTTAACACGGATGTTAAAACGATTGAACTTAGAACCGATAATTGTTCCTTCCTGATCCATGAAACCACCGCTGATATAATACTTGACTTTATCTGTTCCTCCCTGAGCTGCAATCTGATGCTGCTGTTGGAATGCTGTACGGAATACTGCATCTTGCCAGTTTGTTCCTACACCAAGGATTGAAGGATCAGAGAAATCAGTGCGCGCATCAGTTGAACTTATCCAACCGCTGCTTACAAAATCATTGTAGTATTCAGCAAATTCACGCAAATTAAGGATATCAATGCGTTTTCCCTGATATTGCCATGCTGCCATTCCATCATAAGTGAATTTAGCTTCGCCAGTCTTTCCTCTTTTTGTTGTAATGAGAACCACACCGTTTGCACCTTGTGCTCCATAGATAGCTGTAGCGGAAGCATCTTTCAATATTTCCATGCTTACAATATCAGAAGGGTTGAGTGTTGACATAGGAGAAACTGTAGATACGGAACCATTACCCAAAGCGTCACCTAGACCAAGAGAACTACCGCTAGATCCACCGCCCTGGAATATAACTCCGTCAATTACATATAAAGGTTCTGCACCAGCATTGATTGTTGCTTGACCACGGACACGGATACTGGTAGAAGAGCCAGGTGCTCCAGATGTAGCAACAGATGTGACTCCGGCAACTCGACCTTGGAACGATTGGTCGATGTTGGTGATGATAGAGCCTTTAATCTTGTCTTCACCCATAGTTGCCGTTGCACCGGAAAGGTCACTTTTCTTCATTGTTCCGTATCCAACGACTACAACTTCTTCAAGAGAGGCTTTGTCCTCTCTGAGGACAACGTTAACGACATTCTTGCCAGTGATGGTAACCGTCTCAGATACATATCCAATGTATGATATGACGATTTGGTTCTTACCGGCAGGAACTGTGAGACTAAATCGACCGTCTAGATCGGTAATTGCCCCTGCGCCTGCTCCACCTTTGACAGATACGCTTGCACCAATTAAGGTCTCTCCGGCTTCGTCTGTAACTTTTCCGGTCACCTTAGTCTGTGCAAATGTCAGGCTACTTATTAAAAGAGCCATCAATAGCATTACTATTTTCTTCATTAGGCGTAATTTAATTTAAGGTTATAATTAATGTTAAGTTATTATTCTATTATATATTTGGATTCTATCCATTATATTTTTGTCAGACGATACATTACAACGTCATGACTAGGTATAGTTATTTTCTTTGTTATTTTGTTAGATTTTGATGTCTTGCCTTCAGTCTTATGTGTCCATATATTATATATCTTATATGTGTTAGTATCAAAGGCCGTACTTGCTTTGCTTACTTCGTTGTCTGTCAGATTGAAGTGCTGCCAGTTTATATCATATTCAACGTTCTTCTTGGTAGGATTAAGGAAACATATTGCCCAATCTCCTCCTACAAGCGGTTTAAAGTATATTTTTAATCCGTTTTCCTCACCAAATTTCAGACATTGCACGCCAAGTGTATCTTGGTTAATAGCAATAGCTTCCTTGTTCATTATGATGCATTTTACCTCATCGCTCATATTTCTAATGTCATTGCCAAGGATAAGTGGGCTTGCCATCATGCACCACATAGAGAAATGTGCGCGGTCTTCATTGATAGTCATTCCGTTTCCGCATTCAAGCATATCAGGGTCATTCCAGTGCCCTTTGCCTGCATAGACACGTAATGAATCATTATAGTTAATGCAATCCATAACGCTAAACTGTGTATATGTAGGGAATACTCTTAATGAGTCAAAAGAACACCATATATCAGGTGTAGTGCGCCAAGAGTTGCCTATATCTCTTGCCCAACGCCAAGGCTTTGAACTTCCCCATTCACACATGCTTAGAAATATTGGTCTTCCTGTAGCGTGTAAAGCTTCACTCATAAGTAAATATGCGCAACGTTGATTGACAAAGTTTTGTTCCGTGCTGCACCAGTCATATTTCAGATAGTCTATTTCCCATCTAGCATATTGTAATGCATCTTGATATTCATGGCCAAGACTACCTGGCATGCCTGCACATGTTTCGGTTCCGGCATCGCTATATATACCTATTTTAAGACCTTTAGAATGAATATAGTCTGCTAAAGCCTTCATTCCGCTTGGGAATCTTTTCGGATCGCATTGTATAAATCCATCTGCATCTCGCTTTCCGTGCCAGCAGTCATCTATATTAATATATGTATATCCGGCATCTTTCAAGCCTGTAGACACCATCGCATCTGCAATGCCTTTGATTATTTCCTCATTAATATTTCCTTGGAACTTATTCCATGTACTCCATCCCATCTGAGGTGTATCGCCGAGTCCTGGATATTTCTGGGCTATAGTATCTGTCGTCATAGTCAGACATAATACTATAAATAGCATTCTTGTTAACTTATATAGGTTTTGTTGTTTCATGATAAGTAATAATTAAGTGTTTATATTATCTTTCAGTTGCAAAGATATATCTAATTTCTTTATATTTATGATACTATATTGATGTATACTTATACTTTTATGACATATCTATTAAAATATCTAGAAAATTTAGCGTTTTTCTCCATTTTTACAATAAAAGTAGTGCTTTGAATCATAATATTATGAGAACTTTCATAAAATTGTAATTTGTACATCAAATATCAAAGCCTTGATATCATTAATCAAAGTGCTAGGCTTGTAAAAATAGTATTGATATTGTTTAAATAGGCTTACTTATATTGTATAACTAATACTTTATTTATCTTTCCCTTGTACTTTTATTACTGCATTCATTCTGTCCACTTGCTGTTTTATAACCTGAAGTGTACTCTTATCCCCTGCAAAAACACTGTTAAGTCCTTGAGCTTCTTGCGCTGGATCGCCACAATAGTCATCTCCAGGCTGCCAGTTTTCATGTTTAGGACTAGCGAAACCTCCCCATCCCCAGAAGTTACATCCTGCGAATAAGCCGCCTTGTTCAGCATTGTCGGCAACAAGAGAGAACACATATTTATAATATGCATCTCTTGCTATCGTTGAAGAAGAGAGGGAGAACGAGAAATTGTCACGTGGAAAACCAAACTCTTCCATGACCAAAGGTTTGCTAAGACGCTTGCATATACTAAGATGACGGTCTATATAGTCTTTTGTATTTATGCACGAACGGTCAAGATTCTCAATCAAAGAATCCTTTTTTGCCCATCCCCAATTATAAGGCCATAGGTGAATATTGCAATAGTCAATGTTTTTATCTGCGCATATTCGTTCATATACTTCATAATCATTTTCACATCCCCATGCGCCTTCGCTTCCTATAGATATAAGGTGATTCTTGTCAATACTACGTATAAGGGCAGAGGCTTCGGCTAGCCATTTCTCAAAATAAGGCAAAGCTTCGCGACTGAAAGCGCGTGGTTCATTGCCTATTTGCCATGACATGATTGTCGGATCGTTAATGTATTCTTTATTGGTATAGCGGTTCTTGCGGTTGAGAATGAAGGAAACGTAATTGTAAAACAGTTGGTGAGCTTTCTCGTTTGTTGCATAAGAAGCAACGAAATTCATATATTTGTCATATCCTTCAATAGCAGGAATAGGGGCTTTACCCGCTCCTGCATGCTGAAGATAGAATCCATATCCACCGCTCCATTCCCATGAATTATTAAGGTAAAGCACTGCTACCATGTCACGTTTACCCATTTCCATTAGAAGATAATCAAGTCCTGCAAGTATTGTATCGTTATAAACACCAGGCTCAATCTGCAAGGTAGGTTCTACTTTTGTAGGCACACCGCGTTCTCCATCAGAGCCAACAAGGATGCGTAGATTATCTATACCCATAGCTTTCATTTCGTCAAGTTCACGACAAAGCCTATTTCTGTTGCCGCCTTGTCCTTCGGAACCGAGTATTGCTCCATACCAAAAATTGGTTCCAACATAATAATATGGTGAACCATCTCGCATGAACTTGCCGTTCTCTACCTTGATAAATTTATTTTTTGCGTCTGTATTTATAGTGAAACATATTAATGTTAGCAATACCAGGACATATCTTTTCATAATCTCTTCTTTTGTAATGTTGTCATTAATATCAGTATTTTTAGCGACTAAAGGGGAAGTTATGTCAGGCAGACATAATCTTCCCCGAAAGTAATCAAGAAAATCTTTTACCTTAAGACTACCTTCTTACTAATTGTATTTCCATTACTAAGAACATTCTTTATTATGTTTATTCCTTTTTGTGGTGTGCAGATGCGTTGTCCAGACATGTTGTAATATTCGGTTCTTACTATCGTTGACTGGTTGTCAGCTACATTATTAATCTCTGTTGCAGGCTTCTGTATTGAAATCTTTGTGATAGTAAATCCCATGCCCTGTATAATTACGCCATTGGTAGTAGCCTCAGTTACAGCTTCTTCTGTAAGTTCCATTATATAGTCATAAGGCACTGGAGTAGTGATCGCGATATGGTCTCCGACAATCATATCCGACCAATCGGCATGTTTAAGTAGAATCTGGCCACCGTAAGTCCAGCCCTGCTCAGGAACGTCAAATAATTCTGAGATTGTGAAAACCAGTTTATCGTCTATTGTCAAGCCTGCAAACTTGCTTGCAGATATAGACAATCCTGCCCATGTGTCAAATCTTTGTTCACCTTCCCATACTGTATTTGAAACAGTTTCTCCATCGTCTTCAGATTCTAGATATGCATCTGTGAGTGTAACGGAACCTACTGTGCTATTCTGGATATATACCTGAAGAATACCGCTTTTAAGTTCTGAATCTAAAGCAACTTCCAGTTTTCCGTCGCTTCCGTTTACCATTCCTGAATCAGAATAGCCTGTATTAGTACCGTTGGCATCGCAATATTCAACGACAAGCTTCAGTTGTTCAATGTCTGTTGATGTGTCAAAGGTAACGACAATCTTTGAATAGTTAGAACAATCCTTGCCTCCGTTCCACCAAGCCCAGCCTTTTCCTGTCCATGCGCTTACATAAGTAACGGTCTTTGTCGTCTCGTCAAAAGTTGCATCACCCCAACCTGCATTCATTCCGTCATTGGTTAATGGAAGTTGTTCTTTTGCTCCAAAAGCGTTGATAGATACGATTAACGCGAATAAAATAAAGTAAATCTTTTTCATGCTGTTTTGTTTTAAGGTTAAAAAATTGGTTTTGTCATTTGCAAAGATAGAGCATTTTTTTATTATTTAATGATACTATTTTAACCTTAATCAATACTTTAACGGCAAAATATGCAGAGTTATAATGTTTCAGGTGCTTGATAATATATAAAAATCATGCGATGATAATCAATACTATAAGCATAATAAATATTAGAAAATGATAGCTATAAGTGTATAATGACGATTTTCACCCTATTTTAAATGACTTTTATTCCATGTTTTTCTATTATATTTGAGTATTTTTGCAAACAGATATAGAAGTATATAAATGTAAGGATTGTAATACTATATGTAATATATTGAATTAATAAATGTAAGATATAGAAAACCATGAAATTATCAGAATCAATCAAAGTTGTTGTGTTGGCCTTGTGCTTGACTCTTTTTTCATTGACCGTATCGGCATCAGAGAAGGGAAGTTTCACTACCGGCAAGAACACGTTTCTATTGAACGGCAAGCCGTTTATAGTAAAAGCGGCAGAGTTACATTATCCTCGTATACCACGTCAATACTGGGAACATAGGATAAAAATGTGCAAGTCGTTGGGCATGAATACCGTCTGCCTTTATGTTTTCTGGAACATACACGAGCAGCATGAAGGCGTTTTCGACTTTACAGGAAACAATGATGTAGCCGAGTTCTGCCGTATTGCCCAGAAAAACGGAATGTATGTTATCGTGCGCCCAGGCCCTTATGTATGTGCAGAATGGGAAATGGGAGGTCTTCCGTGGTGGCTTCTGAAGAAGAAAGACATACGTTTGCGCGAGCAAGACCCATATTTTATGGAACGTGTAAGGATATTCGAGCATGAGGTAGGCAAGCAGTTGTCATCGCTTACTATCCAGAACGGGGGACCTATAATTATGGTTCAGGTCGAGAATGAATATGGTTCATACGGCATAGACAAGGCTTATGTTTCGGCAATCAGAGATATTGTCAAGGAATCAGGCTTTGATAAGGTTACGCTTTTCCAATGCGATTGGGCAAGTAACTTTACGAACAATGGTCTTGACGATTTGGTTTGGACCATGAATTTCGGCACTGGAGCAAACATAGACGAGCAGTTCCGTCGTCTTGGAGAGCTAAGGCCAGATGCCCCGAAGATGTGTTCAGAGTTCTGGAGTGGCTGGTTTGACAAGTGGGGAGCGCAACATGAGACACGCCCAGCCAAGGCTATGGTTGACAATATCGACGAGATGCTTTCTAAAGGAATATCGTTTTCATTGTATATGGCACATGGTGGAACATCGTTCGGGCATTGGGCAGGTGCCAATTCACCAGGTTTTGCCCCTGATGTAACGTCTTATGACTATGACGCGCCTATCAATGAATACGGGCAAGCTACACCTAAATACTATGAGCTGCGTAACTTGCTTCAGAAGTACAGCGATGAAAAGCTGCCGAATGTGCCGAAGCCAGCTGCACCGTTGATTAGCGTTCCAGAGTTCAAACTTACCGAATTCGCTCCTTTTGAGAATGGTGTAGACAGCGTAGCAGATAGCCGTAACACCCTTACATTCGAGGAAATGAACATGGGATGGGGCTCTATGATATACTCAACGGCATTGCCTGAGATAAACGGAAAGAGCGTTCTTAATGTGACCGATGGGCATGACTTTGTTCAGATATTCATAGACGGAAAGTATATAGGCAAGATTGACCGTGTGCAAAACGAAAAGACGCTTACCCTTCCTTCCGTTAAAAAGGGGCAGACGCTTACCATTCTTGTTGAGGCAATGGGCCGTATAAACTTCGGAAGAGCTATAAAAGACTTCAAGGGAATAACCAAAGAGGTCACGATAAACGGCACTATCGATGGCGATGATGTTACATGGAACCTTAAAGACTGGAACATTCGCCGAATCTCAGATGACTATACGACAGCTGTAAATGCATTGTCTAAAGCTACTGAAGATGTGCTTCGCAATGACAGAGTGGGAGAGAAGATAGGTTACTATCGTGGTTATTTCAATCTGAAGAAGACTGGTGACACATTCCTGAACACAGAGGCGTTCGGCAAAGGACAGGTATATGTGAACGGTCATGCTATAGGAAGATTCTGGAGTATAGGCCCGCAGCAGACGCTATATGTTCCTGGCTGCTGGCTGAAGAAAGGCAAAAACGAGGTGATAGTGCTCGATGTAGTGGGTCCAAAAGGTGAACCTACAGCTTTCGGACAGGATAAACCTGAGCTTAATAAGCTGAATTTAGACCGACCATCTGTGCATCGCAAGCCGGGCGAAACGCTCGATACATCATCGTTGCCTATAGCTAAAGAGGGCAGTTTCAATAGCGGAAACGGATGGCAGACCGTTGCTTTCGGTTCGCAAAAGACAGGAAGATATGTGGCAATAGAAGGCTTAAGCGCTCAAGACGGCAAGGAAATTGCGTCAATAGCCGAGCTTTATGTTCTCGATGCATCAGGAAAACGCATCAGCCGAGAGCCTTGGACGGTGAAATATGCTGATAGTGAGAACGTTGAAAACGGCAATATGACTGCTGACAAGACGTTTGACCTTCAGGAATCTACTTACTGGAGCACGGTAAAAGGCGTGGCTTATCCACATGTAATCGTAATAGACTTAGGTTCTAACCAGACCATTAGCGGCATTGAATATCTGCCACGAGCAGAGCAAGGCGCTCCTGGAAGCATAAAGGATTATAAGATATATGTATATCAATAAATTCCGTTCCGAGCATTAGACTTTCGAGTCGGTTCATACAAAGATACGTTTTAGCATAAGCAAACCATAGTTTTCTTGTTAGGAAAACATAGCTTTCCTTTCACGAAAACTATGGTTTCTTTCGTTTGTCTGTATTTTTGTCAATAGCCCATAAAGCGGTTTAACTCCCTTTAACTTCATAAATATCTTGTAAAGTGTTATTTTTCGTACTTTTGCAAAAGTATTTTCATTCCAATAAAACATTATGAACGTTACGATAGAAGAATCATGGAAGCATCATGTAGGGGCTGAGTTTGATAAGCCATATTTTGAGAATCTCATTCAGTTTGTGCATGAAGAATATCGCAATCACACGTGTTACCCTCCCGGTAAGCTGATTTTCAATGCTTTCAACCTCTGTCCTTTCGACAAGGTAAAGGTCGTAATAATAGGTCAGGATCCATATCATGAGCCAGGCCAGGCACAGGGTCTTTGCTTCTCAGTGAATGACGGAGTGGCTTTCCCACCGTCACTTGTCAATATCTTCAAGGAGATTCAAGCCGACTTAGGCATACCTATCCCTATGAGCGGAAGCCTTGTCCGTTGGGCTGAACAGGGTGTTCTTTTGCTCAATGCCACGCTTACGGTGCGTGCACATCAGGCAGGAAGCCATCAGAAACACGGTTGGGAAGAATTTACAGATGCCGTTATTCGCACGCTTTCCGCTGACCGCAAGAACATTGTCTTTATTCTTTGGGGCAGCTATGCGCAAAGCAAAGCCCAGCTGATAGATGCTTCCAAGCATTTTATCCTTCGTTCTCCTCACCCTTCACCGCTATCTGCGCATAGAGGATTCTTCGGCAATCATCATTTCAGCCTTGCCAACCAATACCTTAAACGCGAAGGATTGGAACCGATAGAATGGTGATTTCCTGATGTTATAACAAATGAATGCAAAACGCGGCATGGCATAAACGGATATTGAAGTCATGCCTTTAGACAGATGAACTTATAAAAAATAACCACAAATACTCATGCTTCCAATAATACAAGTAGGCGATGCCCTTGTGTCGTCAGATATATTTACAGAACGCTTTTGCTGCGATCTTGATGCCTGTAAGGGCATCTGCTGTGTTGAAGGCGATGCTGGCGCACCCGTTACATTAGATGAAATAGGTGGAATAGAAGATGCTTTGGAAACGGTATGGAACGGTATTTCAGCAAACGCCCAGTCGGTTATTGACCGTCAGGGAGTGGCTTATACTGACCGAGACGGCGACCTTGTAACAAGTATAGTCAATGGTAAAGACTGCGTTTTCACATGCCATGAAGACGGATGTTGCCTTTGTCTGCTGGAAAAAGCATATCGTAGCGGCAAGACAAGCTTCTGCAAACCAATCAGTTGTGCACTTTATCCTATACGCGAAAAGGTGTTTTCAAATGGCACAATAGCGCTTAATTATCATCGTTGGGATGTGTGTAAGGATGCCGTAAAGAAGGGAAAGGAGCTTGATTTGCCCGTTTATAAGTTTCTGAAAGCGCCTCTTGTAAGACGGTTCGGCGAGGAATGGTATAACGAACTGGAACTTATCGCCAATGAATTGCTGAAGGCAGGCTATATTAAATAAGGTATAAGGAGAAAGATAAAGGAGTTATCTGTGCTTTGTTCCAGACAACTCCTTTATGCAAAAACATCTATTTCTTTACCGTTCTGAGCATCTTTTCAATGCATTTCCGTTTCTGGTCTATATTTGGATGCACATATAGATTCATCGTTGTACTTATGCTTGCATGCCCTAGAATAGAGCTTACGGTCTTGTAATCGCAGTTGCTTTCTATGCATCTGGTAGCGAATGTGTGCCTTAATCCGTGGAATTTGATATTGGGCATGCCGAGTTTCGTCATTACACGTTTATAATATGTCCGGTAAATACGTGGCTCTATAGGCTTGTTTTTATTGGAGATAACGTAGTTGTCTGTATTTACAAGGCTCATGATAGGGCGCAATATCCTTATTAAATCACCGCTGACAGGTATGTCGCGTATTGAGTTTATTGTCTTTGGAGCGCCTATTACCACTTTTGTATAGCTTTGTTCCTTCTCCCTGACATACACTCTTTCAATTGTTCTCCTTATCATTATCGTCTTCGTATTAAGGTTTATATCATCCCATTTCAACGCGCATATCTCTCCGATTCTCATGCCTGTGCATATACATATGTATAGTCCAAGGTTACGGAAAGAAAAGTTTTCATTTAGAAAATCCATCATTCTCCGTTGCTCAAGCTTAGTGAGCACAGGCAGTTCCTTTCTTTCATTTTCTTTTGGAAGATGTATTTTCCAGTTGTAATACGTTATCATGTCATGTCGCATGCCGAATGACATGACCATTCGCAGCACAAGAAGTATGTCTCTTATCGTGTTTCTGCTTAGCCCTTCTCTAAGTTTCATCAGTGCAAACTCCTGCACTTCGTTTTCCGTAACATCGCTTTTATTGCCGAAAAAGGGCAACAAATGCTTTTCTGCATGAATGGCATAGGTAGAAAGACTTGATTCTTTCACCTCCTGACTTCGTCATCGTGTCACCCAAAAGTCTTCGTCAAAGAGTTTAGCTATTT
>JAUNIZ010000103.1 GCA_030523165.1 Prevotellaceae bacterium | reverse complement strand
TCTACATTATTCGCAAGACTTTTAATATTGATAATAATAAAGAAAAGAAAATGTGATCTGACTTCCAGAAATATTACGCAAACTAACAAAAATTCAAATTATGAAAAAGTTATTATTCATTTATCCGCTATTATTAGCGTCTATTTTCATTTTCGCCGCTTGTTCTGACGACGATATTCCTACAACAGGTGTTCTAAACATCTCTTTTACAAGTTATGAGTCTTCTTGGGAACATCAAACGAATCTGTATATTTACACTATTGAACAACCAAATACAGTTCTGAAGAAGGTTGAGCTCAGTGTGTATAGTGATAATAGAATAGAACTTAATCCAGGAAACTATATATTGTTTTGTAGTGTTCCAAATAGATATTTACTTTCGAATAAGGCAATTCAGATTCAAGCTGGCAAAACGGAAACTATTACTATCAGCAAAAATCAACAGTAAAAATTCATAATGCGTATTATGAATTATAAATAAAAAAAACGTCTCAAATCTCAAATCTCAATTAAATTCTGGATAGGTATAAATCACGGCTTTTAATGTAATCACTTGAAATAAAAGATTTTAGACTAAAGCATAGGATTTAGGTATTATAGCTTGAACCTATGCTTTTTCTTTGCCTTGTGTGGAACGTAAGGGCTATATGAATCTTGCGTTGCGTTGTTTTCAAAGTCCTGCTTGTCTACAGACGCACCTCCGTATGGAACGCCACGATACTGGGCGTAGCGCTGACGTATGCGGTCAACATAATCTACCGTTTCCGAACCACGCATATAGCCGTACTTCACTATCGGGTCATTGTAGTATTGGGGCTTTTCTAGTGCCAGGACATAATATGCCACATCGCGCCAGCGGTGAGGATTCTTGCCGTTCTTGCGTGCCAGTGCCATAGCGTCTTGTATGTGGTTGTAGCCTCCGTTGTATGAAGCCAATACGAACAGCTGACGCTCCGAAGGGCTTTGTATGTTGCGGTAATATCCCGAAAGCTCGTTGATATACTTTGCCGCAGCCCTTACGTTGGCTTCTGGCTCGTGTATTGATGACATAGGCAAGCCGAGATACGAAGCCGTAGCGGGCATTATCTGCATAAGTCCCCTAGCGCCTGCCCACGACTGCGCCTGCGGGTCGAAGCATGATTCCTGATAGCACTGGGCTGCCATCAGGCGCCAGTCCCAACGGGCTACAGGAGCATACTTCTTGAACAAATGGTCGTAATGGGATATGACACCGCCCGAACGGTTTAGGAACGGCGCATAGACGCGGCGCTTTACTCTATGAGACGAGCTGGCATAGCGCTCTTCTTTCTGCACCTCTGCTATCAGCGAAGGCTTGAACCATGAGTTAAGGCTGTCGGCAAGTTCCTTGTTTGTAGGTGCCACAGCCCACTGCACGCCGAGCGAATCCACTCCTGCACCGCAGAACAGCAGCCTGTCTTTCGCCTTGATATTCTTAGGCAGAGGAAATGCGATAATGTCGGCATCGCCGTTGTTAAGCCTGTCTATCATCTCGAGAGTGTCCTTACACAGCTCCACACGCACTGACACGCCAAGCTTGTGGGCAAAGTTCTCGCACAGCAGATACTGCATGCCCATGCCTCGCCCGTGATAGTCGTAGTAGGTGTCTGGACCGGATATTGTAAGCATTATCATCTCTCCGTTGCTCACCATGTCGGAAACGGTGAAATCGTAGCTTTCGGGAATGCTGTCTGTCTGCACTTCTCCCCAAGGCGTAAGCACCGGCTCCTTCTTCTTTTCGGCACATGAAAAGAAGAAGAAGGAAAGGGACAATAGAGCGTAAAAACACTTGCTTCTGACAAACATCATTTCTTGTATATGATAATGCACGGACAGATGTCATGGATGCATATACTTTGCATAAAACAGGAATATGCAACCATTAAATCTGAAATTGGGTACAAAAGTACAACAATTCTTGCAAATATGCTTGAAAAAGAGTACTTTTGCGGAATATTTTTAATATAATTATTAATATGTTGCGAATAGCAGTACAATCGAAAGGCCGTCTTTATGACGACACAATGAATCTGCTCAGCGAGGCAGATATAAAAGTAAGTTCAAACAAACGCACTCTCTTGGTGCAGGCTTCAAACTTTCCGCTAGAGATATTATATCTTCGTGATGACGATATTCCGCAGAGCGTAGCCACAGGAGTGGCAGACATAGGCATCGTGGGCGAGAACGAGTTTGTAGAGAAAAACGAGAATGCCGACATAGTAGAACGTCTAGGCTTCAGCAAATGCCGCTTGTCGCTGGCAATACCAAAGTCTGTCGACTATCCAGGACTAGAGTGGTTTAACGGTAGAAAGATTGCAACATCTTATCCAGGCATATTGAAAAGGTTCATGGATAAGAACAATATAAATGCAGAAATCCACGTAATAACAGGTAGCGTAGAAATCAGCCCGGGCATTGGTCTGGCAGACGGCATATTCGATATAGTAAGCAGCGGTTCTACCCTGGTTAGCAACAACCTTCGCGAAGTGGAGGTCGTGATGAAGAGCGAGGCTCTTCTTATAGCCAACAAGAATCTTGACGACGACAAGCGCAGCGTTCTCAACGAGATGCTTTTCCGCATAGAAGCTGTGCGCAATGCCGAAGACAAGAAATACGTGAGAATGAATGCCCCGAAGTCGCGCCTGAAAGAAATCATCGACGTGCTGCCTGGCTTGAAAAGCCCTACTATCATTCCGCTGGCAGACGAAGAATGGTGCTCTGTGCATACGGTGCTTGACGAGAAACGCTTCTGGGAGATTATCGGAAAGCTAAAGGAAATGGGGGCACAGGGAATACTTGTGACACCTATCGAGAAAATGATTCTTTAAGCCGCAACAACACGCTTGCGGACAACGATCAATCTAACAAATCGGATTTATTGAATATGAATATATACAAATATCCATCGCGCGACGAATGGAAGGAAATTACCACACGTCCACATCTTGACACCACGCAGCTTAACGCCGTTGTGCAGGAGATACTTGACGACGTTAAGGCTAACGGTGACGAGGCTATAAGGAAATACGAAGAGAAGTTTGACCATGTAGCCCTAAACTCGCTACAGGTTACAGACGCAGAGATAGACGAGGCTGTAGGCAGCATATCGCCTGAACTTCATAAAGCCCTTGTGCTGGCACACGACAACATATCGTGCTTCCATTCATCGCAGAAATTCGAGACAAGAAAGATTGAGACCAGACCGGGCGTTACATGCTGGCAGAAGAGCGTGGCTATAGAAAAGGTCGGGCTATACATACCTGGCGGTACGGCTCCGCTGTTCAGTACGGTGCTTATGCTTGCCGTTCCTGCTAAGCTGGCGGGCTGCAAGGAAATAGTATTATGCACACCTCCGGGACGTGACGGAAAGGTTCACCCTGCAGTACTGGCTGCAGCACGAATAGCCGGCGTAAGCAAGATATTCAAGACAGGAGGCGTTCAGGCCATTGCTGGCATGGCATACGGCACTGAGAGCATACCTAAGGTCTACAAGATATTCGGACCGGGCAACCAGTATGTCATGGCTGCCAAGCAGATAGTGTCAATACACGATGTGGCTATCGACATGCCTGCAGGACCGTCAGAAGTATGCGTAATAGCCGACGAGACAAGCAATGCCGCATACGTAGCAGCTGACCTTCTCTCACAGGCAGAACACGGAACAGACTCACAGGTGCTTCTAATCTCTACATCTGAAAAGACTCTTGAGAGCGTAAAGACGGAAATAGGCATACAGCTGGAGCAGCTTCCACGCAAGGAACTGGCAGGAAAGACGCTTGAAAACAGCAAGCTGGTTCTCGTAAAGGACAGCCTTGAAGCGATAGAGCTTAGCAATGTCTATGCTCCTGAGCACCTTATCATATCAACGTCTGACTATAACGAACTGGCAGAGAAGGTAGTAAACGCAGGAAGCGTGTTCCTCGGCAAGTATGCATGCGAGAGTGCTGGCGACTATGCAAGCGGCACTAACCACACGCTGCCTACTCATGGACATGCCGTAGCCTATAGCGGTGTGAACCTTGACAGCTTCAACAGAAAGGTTACTTTCCAGCATCTAACGGATGAAGGCATAAGGCAGATAGGCAAGGCGGTAGAGATTATGGCTGAGAATGAACATCTCTTTGCACACAAGAATGCCATGACGCTAAGAATCAATGACTTAAAACAAAACGGCAAATAAAAGGATTAACAACATGATGAAACCATTAGAGGAACTGACTCGAGAGAACATCTGGAAACTGGAGCCTTACAGCAGCGCGCGAAATGAATATAGCGGGCACGTTGCAAAGGTGTTTCTTGATGCAAACGAGAATCCCTACAACAAGCCTTATAACCGTTATCCTGACCCGTTGCAGACTGACGTAAAGGAGAGACTGGCTACGTTGAAAGGCGTAAAGCCTGAACAGATATTTCTCGGCAACGGCTCTGACGAAGCCATAGACCTGCCCTATCGCTGCTTTACACGCCCAGGCATAGACAATGTTGTGGCTATAGAACCTACATACGGCATGTACAAGGTGTGCGCAGACATCAATGACGTGGAATACCGACCTGTGCTTCTTGACGAGAAATACCAGATTAGCGCGGACAAGCTGCTCGGCGCTTGCGACGACAACACCAAGCTTATATGGATTTGTTCGCCTAACAACCCTACGGGAAACAGCATTGACCGAAAGGAAATAATAAAGACAATAGAAGGCTTCAGCGGCATCGTGATAGTTGACGAGGCTTACTCTGAATTCTCTTCCGAATCGCCTCTGCGTCTTGAACTAGACAAATATCCTAACCTTATCGTGCTGAATACCTTCAGCAAAGCATGGGGATGTGCTGCCATACGTCTTGGCATGGCTTTCGCGCAAAAGGACATTATAGACATTTTCAACAAGGTGAAATATCCTTATAATGTGAATCTTCTAACCCAGAACCATGCGCTGGAGGCAATGAAAGACCCTTACGAGGTGGACAAATGGGTTAAGATACTTCTGCTTGAAAGAAGGCAGATGATGGAAGCATTCAAGCTTTTGCCTATATGCAAGGAGGTCTACCCTACCAATGCCAATTTCTTCCTTTGCCGTATGGAGGACGCTCAAGCCACTTACGACTATCTTGTAAGCAAGGGAATTATCGTGCGCAACAGAACACGCGTGAAGCTTTGCGGCAACTGTCTGCGCATAACAATCGGCACAAGAGACGAAAACAACGAACTTCTTTCTGCTTTAAGGCAAATGTAGTATTCACAATACCCTTGCAAGAATAATAACGTATAAAAAACAATCGCTATGTTTTGAAAGCCAAACATAGCGATTGTTGTATAAATGCTTATTCTTCTGGAACCTGATATTTAGTTCCTGTCTGACGGACAAGTTCACGTGCTGTGCTTTCTGGGAAGCCAGGACGTTGAACTTTTGCGCCTAAGCCTGTAGGAGTTCTTAGGAACTTTCCGTCAGCTTCTGGCTTCACTGCCATGTCGTTATACTTAACGATAAGATAGATAGCAAGCTGCTTCCAGCGGTCAAGCATCTGCTGTGCCTTGTCGCAACTGTACTTGTTAAGATAAGCAATTGCCTTTGAAGGGTCTTCCTTGTAAAGGCTCTGCGCCTTCTCTTCTATTGCAGCCTGCTCTGCAAAATAGCTTGCTTCAAGAGAATCTCTCACTGTCTGAAGCGAACCGAACATCTGTGAATAGCGAGGATATACCATATTGCTCACCCAGTTGCATACCCAATAAGCGTTCTTGTCGCTGAATGTAACAGCGTCAGCGCCAGGAGTATTGTAGCATTCAGGCTGAACTGTGTTACCGCAATACACAGGAGTGTATGCAACCATGTTGCCGTCATCATTTCCGAACCATAGTATTCCTCCTATCTGACGTGGCAGCCATGAACGCAACTGAGCCACATAAGTGAAGCTTGACTGCTGTGTAGAGGTAGGACGTTCATTGAAATAGTTCTTGCCGTCTACCTTGAATGTAAGAGGCGTAGGACGGTAAGGCATGTTCCATATACCCTGTCCGAGGTCATTGTCGAGAGCAAATGGTGTTCCTTCATAGTGGTCACGCATACAAGCCTGTATATCCTGAACGCTTACTTTCTTGTTAGGAACAATCCATAAAGGCATTGGCTCCGCGTCTTTAACCTTGCCTTCGGCATAAGGCAGATAGCGGTTCATGTCTGTAGAGAAATGATTGAAGAAGCTCCATACACGTGCTTCGCAAAAACGACGGCCAGAGAAATCAGGGTAAGCGTATGCCTCGCAGAAGCTGAAATCCTTGTCTTTTCCGTCAAACCAACCCATTTCACGCGCATATTTGATGCAGTCTTTTGAGAACAGAACATTTTCCTTGTCCTTCTGGTTGAATGTGCGTATACGGCTCTGGTTGGCGTGTGCGCATATCGCATCGTCAGGTATTCTCAATGCTACCCATACCACTCCTTTGCTTCCAGGACCTTTGCCCATCATCTCCATTATCCATGCTTCATCAGGGTCGCATATAGTAAATGTCTCGCCTTCAGAGCAGTAGCCATAAGTTTCTGCTAGGTTTGTCATTACCTTTATTGCCTCGCGGGCAGTCTTTGAACGCTGAAGGGCTATGTAAATCAGTGAGCCATAATCAAGTATACCTGTAGTATCTACCATTTCCTCACGGCCACCGAAGGTTGTCTCGCCTATTGAAACCTGATATTCGTTGATGTTTCCGATAACGTTATAAGTCTCTGGAGCTTCTGGTATCTGTCCATGATATTCATTTGTGTCCCAGTCGTATATCTGTCTCATTTCACCCTTTGCATGTTTTCCTGCAGGGTAATGGCACAGGCCAATGAACATTCCGTAATCATCAGCGTTATATGTGCATATTACGGAACCGTCTGCACTAGCTTTCTTTCCAACGATAAAGTTGGTGCATGCAAAGGCATAAACGTATGCCGCAAGCATGATTGTCGTTAAAAAAGTCTTTCTCATATCTTATGTTTTAATATTTTATTTGCGCAGTAAAAATTCTTTTGTTGTTGCAATTATCAGTAGCAACAAACTTCAGATTGCGTATATTGCCTGTCTTCTTTATCGGCGATTCCTTAAGGCTGCATACCAGCATGTTCGATTTTTCCACTTTCTCAAACAGCACGAAATGCCCGTCTATATATCCATGAAACGACTTTAAGCCGCTTTTATTGTCATAAGTCGCTATTCGCAACTTGTCGCCCGACTGGCTAAATCCCGATATTACAGGAGGCGCATCATCGTAGGCTATCTCATAGCTTGCGCCCAGTTCACGTATGTTTCCCGTTACCCAGCCGTTTTCATAAGTGCCACCCATATATCTGTCATAGCCGTAATGGCATACGATATACAGCTTTTGCGGATTCTTCACGTTGCCTTTCAGCTTAAGCCTTATCTTGCCCCAAGCGAATAGTGGATATGATTTTGGATAAAAGCTCCATACGTCTGACAAGCCGCCTTCCTTTGTCTTGCGTTTAGGAAATATTTCAACATCATCAGGCAATGAGCCTATTCTGATATTAAGGCTCAATCCTGGCCGTTGATAGTCGTTTACTCTATCGTATCGAAGAACATTCAGCAGATTGGGGCATTTCTTCTCTGGGATATTCTGTTTCCTGCCTGTAACATTAAATGAATATTGACGATTGTTGCCGAATACGTCTGAAACGGTATATACAAGATGATATTCACGCTCTTCGTTAAAGTCAACTACTCCTCTATTGTCTGATGTATGCAGAACAGGCAAGAGATTGCCTGGCTCTGCGAAAGACTTCATATACCAGTTATGTGTACGGCAGTAATGGTCATAGTCGCCCCATGAATTTACCATTCTGTTGCATGACATAGGTATATTGTCTACATTGCTTTCAAACACCACATTGCCGTCTACCGAAAGCGTAGTGCTTCTTATGCCAAGTATGCCGAAACTTCCTTCCATATAGTCGTTTGCCCATATACCGAAACCAACCTTTCCCCAAGCGGTAAATTCACGGCTTAGATTTGGTGAAGAAAAGCCGTATGACTGCTTTCTGGTAGAACCACAGAACAAGCCTTTGCCTTCTATCGGATAAGCCATAAACGAATGTGCTATAGGCTGTGTCGTATCAGTAACGAATGGCATAAGGTATTCCAGCGGGTCAAGCATATTCCATGACTTTGTTTCATGAAACTCTAAATGGAGATGAGGAGCCTTGCTTGCTCCTGTGTTTCCGCTTACTGCGATAAACTGTCCTATAGATACAGGAAACTCCGTAGGCCGCAGGCGAACATCTGCCACGCATGTCTTATGCTTGTATTGCCATTTCTTTACAATAGCAGCAAGCTGAGGCGTAAATTTCTTCAAATGGCAATACACGCTTGTAATGCCGCCTGGATGAGTAATATACACAGCGTTGCCGAAACCATATAATCCTACTGTTATTCTGCTTACATATCCGTCAGCTACTGAGAATATAGGCTTTCCTTCAACCTGCCCTGTGCGAACGTCTATTCCGCCATGAAAATGATTAGGTCTAGGTTCACCGAAATTACCAGCCAAAGATATTGGATAGTTTACCGGCGAGCCGAACGTTAGCCATGAAGCAACCAACAATGAGGATATTATGTTCAACACTTCTTATTCAATTATTAGACGTTTGTGCATATATTCTTTCATCAACAACACTTTTGGACAGAATATCTTTAGCCGTTAAAGGCATCAATATCTATAGCGTTCCATGCATGTAAATCATGCAACCATATTGAAACAACATTGACAAAGCAATGCTTTGCATGTAGGAAACATATCTGTTCCACACCAGAAAGCATAGCTTTGTCAAAAGGAAAAGTATCTAAAGGCTTTTTCAACAAGCCTTGAAACTCATATCCAGTCCTTTTACGGAATGTGTAAGAGCGCCTACAGAGATATAGTCAACACCACATTCAGCATACTGACGTATAGTGTCGAACGTTATACCGCCACTCGATTCTGTCTCGTATTTCCCTGCTATTATGTCAACAGCCTTCTTTGTATTTTCAACAGAGAAGTTGTCTAACATTATTCTGTCTACTCCTCCACAGTCAAGAACCTGCTGAAGCTCATCGAAGTTACGCACTTCTATTTCTATCTTCAAGTCAAGATTCTTTTCTTTAAGATATGCATGACATCTGTTTATAGCATTAGCTATACCGCCAGAGAAGTCTACATGGTTGTCTTTAAGGAGAATCATATCGAACAAACCGATACGGTGATTCACGCCACCACCTATCTTTACAGCCTGTTTCTCAAGCATTCGCAGACCAGGTGTAGTCTTTCTTGTATCAAGAACATGTGTTTTTGTTCCTTCAAGACGCTCTACATACTTGCTTGTCATCGTGGCTATGCCGCTCATTCTCTGCATTATGTTAAGCATTAGGCGTTCTGTCTGAAGCAAAGAACGAACCTTGCCGGTTACAATCATTGCTATATCGCCTTTCTTTACCTTTGTGCCGTCGGTAATAAGAACCTCAACCTGCAAAGTCGGGTCAAAGCGAGCAAATACTCTTTTAGCTACCTCTACACCAGCAAGAACACCGTCTTCTTTAATCAAAAGATGTGACTTGCCTATTGCATCATCGGGAATACAACACAATGTTGTGTGGTCTCCATCACCTATATCTTCTGCAAAAGCCAGGTCTATAAGCCTGTCTTCCAATTCATCTACTGTGTACATATTAATTATTTAAAGATAAACACCAATACCAATACGGAATCCTATTTTAGAATAATCAGAATGATTCTTGAACGACTGATCATAATAAACAGCCGGTTCAATAGTTATATTTCTGTTTATAAAGAATGCATATCCTACTTCTATTCCAGGCATCAAGTCATTATGGTTATGGCTTGCATGAAGAAGTTTAGCGTTGACACCAAGATACAATCCGTTTTGGATTATATAATATCTACCGCCAATGCCAATGGAATAACTGTCTGCAACATCATCGTCACCACTATGCTGGAAAGCCAATTGTGCCGTCAACATCCAGTCATCATCCAATAGATAACCGGCTTTAGCTTCAAGACCTACGTTGAAATCTTCTGTTCCACTATAGCTGAGATCCAAACCTGTCAAGGAAGCCCCAACATAATACTTGCCTTTTTCAAATTGTGCATAGCTAGACAGAGCCATAGAAAGAACTGCCAGCAACATGATAACCTTTTTCATAATCAAAATATTATTGTTTAATTACAGATTTTTTGTACTTTACATACCATAGTCCAAACAACACCAATGACAATACTGCAGAGCAAACAGCAGCCACATAGCCTACTGTAGTATCGAATCCGAATGAATTCTTTGATACCAATATGAATGACACACATACAGATGTCATGAATATTGCAGGGAACAATGTTACTATGAAAGGCTTGTTTTTTCTAACAAGATATACTGTTATTGACCATAACGTAAACACAGCCAATGTCTGGTTTGCCCATCCAAAGTATCCCCATATTATGTTAAAGCCGTCTTCATCTGCTATATTGAACCATAATAGAAGCAATGTAAAGGCAAACAAAGGAACACATATATACATTCGTTTTCTGATTGTTCGCTGTTCCAAATGAATAAATTCTGCTATAATAAGACGGGCACTACGCAAAGCAGTGTCACCACTTGTTATAGGTGCAGCAACAACTCCCAACAGAGCAAGAATGCTTCCTACAAGTCCGAGCCAGTCTCTTGACACGGTAGTAACTACCTCTGGCGCTTGCAAAGACAAAGAAACACCCATATCCTGTGCTCCTCCTCCATAGAAGAAATACGAAGATATTGTTGCCCATATCAATGCTACGATACCTTCAGTTATCATTGCGCCATAGAACAAAGGTCTACCTTGCTTCTCATGTGCCATGCAACGAGCCATAAGAGGGCTTTGGGTTGCATGGAATCCGCTAATGGCTCCACATGCAATAGTAATAAACAGACATGGGAATATTGTACCTAACGACGGGTTCATATTGTCGAGTCCGTCTGTCAATTCAGGCAATGAAGGCCATTTTAGTAGCAGAACCACTAACAACGCTACTGCCATAAATAGCATCGCAAACGCAAATACAGGATATATTTTACCGATAATCTTGTCTATCGGGAGCATTGTTGCAAAGAAATAATACACAAAGATAATTATGCACCATGCATATACCCATGTCAATGAATCACCACAGATTTCACCCAATATCAAAGCCGGGCTATATACGAAAACGGCACCTACCATTACCAATAGGAACACAGAGAAAACAAGCATAACTTTCTTTGTCTTCTGTCCTAAATAGATTCCTACAAGTTCTGGCAAGCCTGCTCCACCATGACGTACAGATAACATTCCGCTCAAATAGTCATGTACAGCACCTGCAAAGATACATCCAAAGACTATCCACAGATATGCTGAAGGTCCGAATTTAGCACCCATAATAGCACCGAATATAGGACCTGTTCCTGCTATATTCAGAAACTGTATCATGAATATCTTCCACCCGGGAAGAACAATATAATCAATTCCGTCAGCCTTGCTTATTGCCGGCGTCGGACGATTGTCTGGCATAAATACACGTTCTATTACTTTGCCGTATATTACATACCCTAATACAAGAGCTACTAAGCTAATAAGAAAAGTAATCATGTATTGTTTTTCAATTAAACATTTATATTTATATTATAATATATCATGAGCGTTATACTTATAATTGATTGCAAAAGTACACATTTAATTTGAAAAACAAAAAAATTATCTTTAACTTTGCACGAAAATAAGCAAT
>JAUNIZ010000102.1 GCA_030523165.1 Prevotellaceae bacterium | reverse complement strand
AAATAAGTTGATATTAATTTTGCTATAATTTTTATACAAACTTTTACTGCAAATGAAACAAATTAATGCTTGCAACAACCAATAGCATTATACATGAAGATTAAAACTGTAACTGAAACTGTAACCGCTTTGCCAATGTGCCAGCATAGCAAAACATTCAAAAAATATTGCATAAAACAAATAGTTTACCAATATAAGAATCAGAAGCAGGCGAGAGGGCAATGGTTTCAGCCGTTGACTTTTGGATTCTTCATCATGATTCCAAAAACAAGGAAAAATACTGTTATTTTTATCAAATTACATCAATGAAACAGTTTATATAGCGTTCTGAAAAAGTTTACTTTATGTTTAAATCGTGTTTTTGCAAATGTTTGATATACAATGTTTTAGTTGTTTGTTTGATTTACTTTGGCGTTTACATGCAGATATAAATCATGCTTTTCTGCTGTAACTTTGCAACCGAAGTGAAAAACCAAATAAAATCGTTTCAAAATGCTAAAAACAACTATCTTATCATCAATTATTGCGGCAGCGGCAATTATGCCTGCTGACGCGCAGACACCTAAACTCGGAGTTGATCCGATAGAAAAGGTGATCAATGCCATGACACTCGACGAAAAGCTTGACATGCTTATCGGAACAGACGGAAATGTAAAGAGCGACGCTTCGGCTACAATAGGCAGTTCTGCTGTCCTTGTTCCTGGCGCTGCAGGTCAGCTGAACGGAATACCTCGCCTGGGCATACCTGCAACGGTAGTGGCTGACGGCCCGGCAGGACTACGTATCAGTCCAACGCGCGAGGGAACACAGAAAACATTCTATTGTACACATTTCCCTATCGAGACAGTAATGAGTTCTACATGGAACACCGAACTTGTAAGAAGCATAGGTGCAGCCATGGGCGATGAGGTGAAACACTACGGTGTAGACGTGCTCCTTGCACCTGCTACCAACATCCATCGCAACCCTCTCAACGGACGTAACTTTGAATATTACTCAGAAGACCCTCTGCTGTCGGGCAAGATCTGTGCCGCTATGGTTAACGGAGTACAGAGCAACGGAGTAGGTACATCGCTGAAGCATTTTGCGCTGAACAACCAGGAGACCAACCGTACAAGCAACAATGTAATAGGTACTCCACGCACGTTCCGCGAAATCTATCTCAAGCCGTTTGAAATTGTCGTAAAGGAAGCACAGCCTTGGACTATAATGACGTCATACAACAAGATAAACGGAACTATGGCAAGCGAGCGTTGCGACCTTGTAACAGAGATTCTTCGCCACGAATGGGGATTCAAGGGAATGGTCATGACCGACTGGTATGGCGGTCAGCACGCCACGATGCAGATGGAAGCAGGCAACGACCTTCTCATGCCAGGCAAGCTTGCTCAGCGTGAAGAACTGCGCAAGGCTGTGTTGAACGGTCACCTTTCAATGGAAATAATTGACAGAAACGTTAAGCATGTGCTTGAGTATATTGTGAAAACTCCACGCTTCAAGAAATATGTGGCAGACAATAACCCTGACCTTAAAGCCCATGCACAGGTAACGCGCAATGCGGCTCTTGAAGGAATGGTTCTTCTCAAGAATCTTAAGAACACTCTGCCGTTGAGCAAGAAAGTAAGCAATATGGCTGTATTCGGAAGAACATCTTATGACTTCATAGCTGGCGGTACAGGCTCTGGCGACGTTAACCACGCTTATGTTGTAAGCCTTATAGAAGGATTGCAGAATGCAGGCTTCAATATAGACAACAGTGTCAAGGCTGCTTACGAGAAATATATTCCTGAAGCAACAGAAGCAATGCCTAAGCCAGACCCAAGCAACCAGTTCGCTAAATTCCTGCCTAAACACCTTATCCCAGAGATGAGCGTTTCAGGTCTTGACCTAAAGAGCATAGCCAAGAGCAACGACGTGGCAATCATAACCATAGGCAAGACATCAGGTGAGTTTGCTGACCGTTATATAAGCGACAACTTCAACCTGACAGATGCCGAGAAAAACATGATAAATGACGTTTGCACGGCATTCCACAAGGCTGGCAAGAAAGTGGTAGTGATACTGAATATCTGCGGAGTTATTGAAACAGCAAGCTGGATTAGCGGCCCTGACGCAGTGCTTACGGCATGGTTGCCAGGTCAGGAAGGCGGAAACTCAGTAGCAGATATCATTACAGGCAAGGAAAGCCCGTCAGGCCGTTTGCCTATGACATGGCCTGTAAGCTATGATGATGTTCCTTCAAAGGCAGACTTCCCTTATCCTGATGAAATCAGCGACGACCAGCTTCTCGAGGCACTGAAAGGCTTCTCTGATGTCCGTACTGAAGGCTCACGCAAGAATTTCGACTATACGGAATATAACGACGGAATATATGTAGGCTATCGTTATTACGCAACAAAGGGCGTGGCTGTGTCTTATCCTTTCGGCTACGGTCTCAGCTACACTACATTCAAATACGGTACTCCTGATGTCAGCAAAGACGCGAAAGGCAACATCAAGGTGAGCGTTGAGGTAAAGAACTCAGGCAAGGTGGCAGGCAAGGAAGTTGTTCAGGTTTACGTAGCTGCTCCAGGCAAGGACCTTGACAAGCCTGCACGCGAACTGAAAGGTTTTGCAAAGACAAAGAAGCTGAACCCGGGAGAAAGCCAGACAGTTGAGATTGACATTCCGTATGAAAGTCTTGCATCGTTCAACGAAACGGCAAGCTGCTGGCAGGTAGAAAGCGGAGACTATACAGTGATGGTTGCCAACAACGTAAATGACGCTAAGCCTCTCACGGCAGTCATAAGCGAAGAAGGCAAGGTTACGGAAACAGTACGCCCGTGTCTGCTGCCTGAACAGAAATAGACACTAACTGTTACAACTATATACTTACTTTATTATTAACTTTTCCTATAATCCAAGAGTACAGGAACCGGAGCAGACGACACTGTTCAGATTAAAACATTTTATTGGTTTTTGTTTTAAGATTATTTTTAGACTGTGTGTCTGCCTCCTTTCCTGTATCTCTTTAAGTTGAAGAAAATAAATAAACATAAACATTCATTACCTTTTTAAACATGAAAATCGACAAACTATCAGCCTTGATGTTAGCGGTAGCAATGACCGTTCCGGCTATGACATTCGCACAGGAAGAAGAAAAGAACGACACTGTGCCTGAAACAAAAGAGGTGAAAAACCGCAATGTGATGCTTAACGCATCGAGTGATAACCAGCCACGACAGATTTCCATTGGTCTGCCTTCAAGCCTTTCTGCTATAATATATGAAGACGGTTTGCCAGTATCTTACAACCTTTGGCCTTGCCTCCCGTATCTGTATTGGACAGGAACGGCACAGCACAGCGGTATGGGCGTTATGTCTTTAGGAGAAAGCGCAATCAAGAGCGGAACCGTCAATTATGCTGTAACGTCAAAGACACGCACAGGCGGAGAGAAGTTTGAAGGCCATGCCAACTATACTACAAACATCTTCGGTCTCCAGCGTTTTGACCTCTCGCTTGCTGGCCCAATAGCCAACGGCTGGAGCTATTCTATCGGCGCGTATGCAAATCTTGATCCAGGTTCAAATGACCTTGCAGACATTCAGTATGCCAATGACATGAAGATATTCAAGGCTTCTGTTTCCAAGGTATGGAACGACGGCAAAGGTAAATTCAATCTGTTCTATCGCTATGCCTATACGAAGAGTCTGAGCGATTCTTACGGACCGTTCATATATGTAGGTGACGGAAGCGTGGAAGAGTATAACGGCTTTAGTCTTGGCAAAGACGGTTTCCTTCCTGCAAACGGAACTATTACATACGTAGACGTAATGAGTGGCGAGGAAAAGACAATTACACGCGAGTCAGGTACACATGCCTTGAACAATTCGTTGACAGCAAATTTCAACTACACTTTCGACAACGGAATGAATCTTGACATCACGTCGAAATACAACTATGCAAACGCATACTATACAATGTTGAATCTTGCTGGTGTAGGCACAGCTGACGAAAATTCAGGCTATACCTATGCTTCTGCATCAGGAACCCACAAGGCAGGCGATACCTTTACTGGCTATTACAATTCACGTTATCTTCTTCATGACGTTGGATATGAGCGTGACTGGCTGACCACAGCTGAACTTACAGGCAAGAGCAAGAACCATGCGCACAACTGGCGTATAGGAGCCAATATCTACTGGAACCGTCAGGGCATACAGGCAAGCACTGGCGTTTATGCACACACCGTTGAGGCAGACCCTGTATGGCTTAATGTAAACGGCTCACAGTATTCTGCTGCCAACACTGGAGGTGAGTATTATGACACTCATGAGACGAAGTTCGCGCTCTATCTCTCTGACGATTGGCAGGTAACAAACCGCTTATGGCTGTCTGCTGGTCTGCGCGGTGAATATTATTCAGTTGGTGGACAGAGTGCTATGGCATATCTGAACGCAACAGACACTGAGGCTACCTATACCAATAATGTACGTAATGTAGGCTTCAACGTTGCTGACGGAACGATAACAAAATTCAGCAAGAACTGGTTCAATCCAGCTGCAACTATCAACGGTCGCTTCACAATATCTCACGGATTCGGACTCATCGGTGAATATGTCTATGCTATGTCACACCCTAACTCTCAGGACTTTGCTGGTGCTTATGCCCCGATTCTTGATGCTGTAAACACTCATCTTGGACGTTTCGGTTTGTTCTGGAACACACCTTGGATGCAACTCGTGTCACAAGTGTCTCTCATCAGTCAGAGCAACTACAAGAGCCGTACTCAGTTTACCAATCCTTCAGATGCGTCAGATGTCGTTACTATCCCTATTACATACGACGTTCAGACAATGGGCTGGACTACCGACATCGTATTGACACCGTTCAAAGGCTTCACCTTCCACGGACTTCTTACTCTGCAGAGCCCGAAGTACAAGAACTTTGCAATGACTGCAAACTTCTCTGACGGAACAAGCAGCAGCTACGATTTCTCAGACAACATCACGACAGGTGTAAGCAAGACTATCATAGAGCTTGACCCAAGCTATGTATTTGACAAGTTCCGTGTATGGGCAAGCTTCCGTTATCAGAGCAAGCAGTATATAAACAAGACAAATACTCTTTACTTCAACGGACGCTGGGAAACATTTGGCGGTATTGACTATAATCTGAACAAGAACGTAAGTTTCTCTGTAAACGTAATCAACTTCTTCAACCAGAAGGGTTGTGACGGAAGTATCAGTGCTGCAGACCTCCTCGAAGATGTGTCGGCATACAAGAACTATCTCATGGCTGGAACATACATTCGACCATTCACTGTTGAGTTCGCTACACACATCAATTTCTGATAATCCTTTCTTAATCTATATAATTCAAATGAGAAAATAGCTTTTTTGTTCTCTGTTTAAACTTGGTCGCAGGGCTTAATGCCCTCGACCTTGTTTGCCAGATTAAAGAAAGTCAATAACAATAAATTCATCTTTTTAAACGTAATAAAGATATGAAGAAAGTATTTGTAGCTTGCCTTATAATGGCAACAGGACTATTGGCAGGTTCATGCACAAAGTCAGCACAGAAGAATACGACTGCAACTGAAAGCAAGGAACTTGCAGCAATAGATAATCCACAGGTAAAAACATCTGACGGTATATTGGAAGGTGTAAACGAATCGGGCATAGCCGTTTTCAAAGGTATTCCTTTTGCAGCTCCTCCTGTAGGAGATTTGCGTTGGAAAGCTCCGCAGCCGGTAGTAAAATGGGACGGGGTGCGCAAAGCTGACAAGTTTGGACCAAACCCGATGCAGCAAGACGTGTTCGGTGACATGAACTTCGGTACAGACGAAATGAGCGAAGACTGTCTTTATCTTAACGTCTGGACACCTGCGAAGAGTGCAGACGCTAAACTGCCTGTACTGATTTACTTCAATGGTGGCGGTCTGTTCTGCGGAAGCGGAAGTGAATACCGTTATGCAGGTGGAACTCTTGCCCGTAAGGGAATAATCGCAATAACAGCCAACTATCGTGAAGGTTACTTCGGTTTCTTTGCTCATCCAGAACTTTCAAAAGAAGCTTCATACAAAGGATCAGGAAACTATGGCTTCCTTGACCAGGTCGCTGCTATACAATGGGTGAAGAACAACATTGCCGCATTTGGCGGTGACCCAGAGAAAATCACTATTGTTGGCGAGTCTGCAGGCTCTTACTCAGTAAGTGCTCTTATGGCATCACCATTGTGTAAAGGTCTTTTCGCACAGGCAATGGGCTCAAGTGGATCTGTTCTTGGCTTCACAAAGACTGCCACATTGGAAGAAGCTGAAAAGGCAGGAGTAGAGAAAGCTAAGGAATTGGGATGCACTACATTGGCAGAACTGCGTGCTCTTCCTGCTGAAAAGCTTAACTGCTGCACAAGCATGCCAGGCTATAATATAGACAACTATTTTTTTACTAAGCAGCCGAAAGAAGTCTATGCTAACGGAGAACAACTTAAAGTTCCATTGCTCGTAGGCGGAAACAATGCGGAAATGGTTATCGGTTTCTTGTTGCAAGGTAAACCTGCTACAATAGCATCTGTAAAGGAAGCTGTACAGAATCTGTTCGGAGAGTCAACAGACAAGGTTCTTGAACTATATGGACTTCAGACTGACGAAGATGTAAATACCGACAAAGCTATAGCATTGGCTGGTGATGTATTTATAGGTTATACTACATGGAAGTGGGGCAACATGCACAAACTCACGAGCGGACAGCCTGTATATCGTTATCTCTATTGTCATCCACGCCCAGAAATGCGTGTAAAGGACAAAGTAGCAGGTCTTGCAGGAGGAACGATGGACAAGAAGAATGACGAACCAGAAACTCCGAAGATAACTGGTGCGGTCCACTCTGCTGATATTGAATACGCTATGGGCAATCTACCTACAAACCGCGTATATGACTGGCAACCAGAAGATTTCGTGGTGTCAGACATATTCTCTGGATATTATGTGAATTTCGTAAAGACAGGCAACCCTAACGGGATAGGTCTTGTTCAATGGGATTCAACTAACGACAAAGAAATCGCTCCTGTTCTTCAAATTGACGTGAATACATATCAGAAAGCCGATAAGGCAATAGAAGAAAGATATGCTTTCATAGACAGTCTTTTCAAATAGAAACAATAGTCATATCAAAAACCAATAAACATGATAACGCTGAAAAAAATAGGCATAGCATCTATCATTGCTATAGGAATGGTTTCCTGTACGGAAACAGGGCTTTCTCCAACAGAATGGGTAAGCAGTTCGCGTAATACGTCATGGCAGACTGAAGTCACAACGTCTATCAGTGAAACTGAAGCAGACAGTATTGTGGAGATAAACACTACAGATACACTGCAGACCATACAAGGATTTGGAGCATGTTTCAACGAACTTGGCTGGGTTTCCTTAAATACACTCAGTCAAGAAGACCGTGACAAAGTTTTCACAGAACTTTTCTCCAGTGAAGGTATGAACCTTACACTTAACCGTATGCCTATAGGAGCCAATGACTTCTCTCTTGACTATTATTCATATAATGATGTAGACGGTGATTTTGAAATGAAGAATTTCAGCATCGCTCATGATGACAGCACTTTGATACCATATATAAAGGCTGCGTTGAAGGTCAATCCAGACATGCGTATTTGGGCTTCGCCTTGGTGCCCTCCTTCATGGATGAAGACAAACAAGCATTATGCATGCGCTTCAACAAAAGCATGGTTTGCAAGGGCTATGGCTTCGACCGCAAATGAAGACAAGGAAGAGGCAGCAAAACAAAAGGAAGAAGACCCGTTGCGTTTCCGTCTTGAAGTTGTGGACAACGGACTGCCTGTTGAAAGAGAGGTTATCACTGAAGGCACAGACGTGTTCATTCAAGAACCGGCATATCTGCAAGCATACGCTACTTATTTCGGTAAGTTCATTGATGCATATAAAGAGGAAGGTATAAATATCTTTATGGTAATGCCACAGAACGAGCCTAATTCAGCACAACCTTATCCTGCTTGTCTATGGTCATCAAAAGGATTGGCAAACTTTATAAAGTATTTGGGTCCAGAGATGCATAGGCGAGGCGTAAAGGTTTTCCTTGGAACTATAGAGCGAGCAGACCCACTATTGCCTGATTCTGTTGTTACTGACCCTGAGGCAGGCAAATATATCAGTGGACTTGGTTTCCAATGGGCAGGCAAAGATGCATTGCCGATATTGCGCAACAAATACCCTAACATGCAGATGTTTCAGACAGAACAGGAATGTGGAAATGGCCTTAACAACTGGGAAGGAGCCATGCATTCTTGGGATTTGATGAAGCACTATATTGTAAAAGGAAAGGTGAATGCGTATGACTATTGGAACATTTCACTGTTCAAAGATACATATAGCAGGTGGGGCTGGTATCAGAATTCATTGGTAACGGTCGATAAGGATAACAAAACATATATGTTTACACCAGAAGCATATCTGCTGAAACATGTCAGCCACTATGTAAAGCCTGGAGCCAAGTGCTTGAATACTAAGGGTAACTATTCGGATGTACTCGCATTCGTTAACCCAGACAATAGCGTAGCTGTCATTGTCGCTAACCAGAATAAAAACGATATGAATGTAACGCTTAATGTCAACGGCAAAAGACATACTCTTACATTAAAGGCTGAGTCTGTGAATACAATATCATTTAAATAAATTATGACGAAGTGGTTCTGGATTTTTTGACATCAGGCTTATACCTGACAGTAGAAATCCAGAGCACTTCTTAATTTAAACCAATAAAGCTATGTTAAACAAATTATTATCATCATTCATTTTCGTTCTCTGTTGCAGTAGTGCATCTGCACAGATTTACACTTCAGCCCAGCAACAGGACTGGCTGAAGAAAGCCGAAGAATGCAAACCATCTTTGCACAAGACAATACACCACCCGGTACAAGAGGTTGAAATCGTAAAAGACGCCAATGCTTTCCAGGGATACAAGGCTGTAAGGAAAGGCAACATTGCAGACTTATATTCAAAGTCATTTAAGGAGAAGAAGAGTATTGTTGTAGACTTTGGAGAACATCTTGTAGGCAATGTATCATTCAAAATCAAAGATATAGGCTCAATGCAAGATGCAATTATTCGCTTTAAGGTAACATTCGGTGAAGTGCCAAGTGACCTTGCTTTACCGATAGAACCTTTCACAGGAGGGCTAAGCCGAGGATGGCTTCAGGATTTTGTCTGTGATGTAAGCTATGACGGCACGTTCTCCTTTAATAGAAGAATTACAGCACGTTATATGAAAATAGAAGCTGTAGGCACATCTGTATATAGTGATTTCTGTTTTGACCATATAACTTTCGAGGCTACAACATCTGCTGGCAAATCCCAGACTCAGCTTGCTTCTACTACACCTCAGATATTCAAAGACATCGCGCGTGTTTCAGAAAACACTCTGCGCGATTGTATGCAAGGTGTATTCGAAGATGGTCCTAAACGTGACCAACGACTTTGGATGGGAGACCTTTATCTTCAGGCATTGGCGAACGAAGTTTCTTTCAAGGAATTCGACTTGACAAAACGTTGTCTTTATCTGCTTGCAGGATTGTCTAATCCTCAGAATGGATTGCTCTATTCTAATATGGTTGAATATCCAAGACCGCATGCCCAGCAGACTTTCTTTGTTGACTACGCTCTTTCTTATGTACTTACACTTGCCGATTATCTTGATGCCACTGACGACAAAGTTACAGCAAATGACCTTTGGATTGTTGCCAAGCGTCAGGTGGAAGCTGTTCTTGAGGAAGCCATCGACAAAGATAATCTTTATTCAAACACAGGTTATCAGTTCAAAGGCATGATGATGTCAATCGTATTTTTCGATTGGGCACCTGTAACACTTGACACTCATGCGGCAATTCAGGGTTACTTGCCTTATGTCATTGACCGTTGTTATGATATAGCAGAAAAACTTGGCAAGACAGATGAAGTAAAGAATTTCCCGTCTGTAGCAAAGAAGTTGCGTTCTGCAGGAAAGAAGGCATATTGGGACAGCAAGAAAAAGATGATAGTAAGCGGACCTGATAAGCAGACTTCATATACTTGCACTTCATGGGCAGTACTTGGCGATTTGGTTAACGCAAAAGAAGCGCGTGAGGCTATCAAGAATGTAATGGCAGACAAGAACGCTATCACTCCAGGAACACCTTATGCCAACCATTTCCTCGTAGCAGCCATGCTTCATTGCGGTATGAATGAAGAGGCTCGTCAGTATGTTGAGGACTATTGGGGCGGTATGGTTCGCCTTGGTGCAGACACATTCTGGGAATACTATGTTCCAGATAACCATCTTTTCTCTTCATACAATGGATATACTCTGCTTAATAGCTATTGCCATGCATGGAGTTGTACGCCAATCTACTTCATAGTGAAATATCCTGAGATATTCCAGAAGTAAGAATCTCTTTTATTGAAATGTTAGGTAAAATTATAAATTCATCACTTTTTAAATAACTTATTATCATGAAAAGACCAAAGATTAAAATATTGCTTGCAGCTATTATCTTGGCTGCAGGCAATGCTTATGCCCAAGACCCGGCACCAGGTTATACATACGACTCTTCTACTGCTGCTTCAACGACAAATACACAAAGCGGCAAAGTCTGTGGTGTTATAGAGAACGGTATATATTCTTATAAAGGTATACCATATGCAGAAGCCGAACGGTTTGAGCTGCCTCATGCACCTAAAGCATGGGAAGGTGTACGTTCATCACGTTATTATGGACCTACTTGTCCACAAGATTTCCGTACAGGGTGGTTTAGTGACCTTGGCGCAGCATATACTCAATGGGATGATGGTTATCCTGGAGAGAATTGTCTAAGAATAAATATATGGACTCCAGGCATTAATGACGGAAAGAAACGTCCTGTAATGTTTTGGATTCATGGTGGTGGTTTTGCTGCTGGTTCTGGGCAAGAGCATCCTGGATATGATGGCCATAATATGGCTGCCAAGGGAGATGTGGTTTTTGTTTCCATCAACCATCGTCTTAATTCATTAGGTTTCCTTGATTTATCAGGCTTTGGAGACAGGTATAAGTATACAGGTAATCTCGGTATGCTTGACATTGTCGCTGCATTGGAATGGGTAAAGAGCAATATTTCCAATTTTGGAGGTGATCCAGAGAACGTTACAATTATGGGACAAAGCGGTGGAGGCGGTAAGGTCTCTACTCTTTATTGCATGAAGAAGGCGCGCGGATTGTTCGACAAGGCTATTGTTCAAAGTGGCTCAATGCTTGGATGCATGAAAAAAGAATACTCTCAGGCTATCGGAAAGCGTACTGCAGAGATTCTCGGTTTTAATGAAGACAACATTGACGGAATAAAGACTGTTCCATATGCAGACTTGTTGAAAGCCAATAAACAAGCTACAGAGGATGTAAAGAACGAGGCGATAAAAAGCGGGAAAATAGGAATTCTTGAGGGTATGATGTTCGGTTGGCAGCCAGTAGTTGAAGGAGATATCCTAACTGCTGTTCCTTTCCATGATGGAACAGAACTGCTTAACAATGACATACCGATGATGATGGGCTCTACTCTTAACGAGTTTGCTGGCTATATGGGTGGCCCTGATGTAAAGACTTGGGATGAAGCCATAACTAATGCAAAGAATACATATGGGGAAAAGGCTGAAGATGTTATAAGGGAATATAGAAATGCATACCCTAATGCCGAGCCAAAAGATTTCTTTCGTCTTGACTTTCCTGACTTCGTCACTCAAAAAACATGCATTTTATAACTTGCTGATAAACAAT
>JAUNIZ010000101.1 GCA_030523165.1 Prevotellaceae bacterium | reverse complement strand
AGAATAATCTTATGCTTTTTTAAAATAATATAATTATATTTGCAAACGAATCCATTACACCCTTTCTCAATTATAACACAATAGTAGTTAGACCGAAAGACATGTAGCACAGAAAACTGGATTTCATGAAAAACATCTAGAAGCTGCTTTAGTGTGAGTGCGGGTATGGATTTACGACATAAATTAAGGCGTGTACTAAGGAACTGTCCTACAACATACTTTAATCATGATGCCAAGAGTTCATAATAATTATTGCCAACGGATGCGTCTAGAAGCTCATTCTACCATGTCTATTTGTATTGATGAACATCGATATTGATAACAGATACGTAAACATGCGCAAAGACTGCTCTCTTGAGAGAATAACATGAGGCTCTATAATGATTAACCTAGAGGATAAGCAACGAGTATTGTTTCTGCGTCTTATTTAAAAGTTAAATATCTGCACAGGAAACGGCAGGCTAAAGAGATAACGCATGGGACTCTTTTTCGACATTATCGGTTTCTCGGCAAGCAGCCTCCTATGGGGTCTGCTTATAGCTTTAGTATGTGTTGTTCTTTTTGCATTTATCATCAAGGGCTGGTGGAAAAACGCGATGTTCACACCACCTACATACATAATAGGATTTGTCTTGTTCGTATTGCTTGCCATACAGTTTACACTGATTATCGGTTCTATAAAGATTATAAACAAGACGGAATATTATGAACAGGAAATTACATCTGTAATAAACTCTATAAACATTGAAAACACTACGACACAACAAACAGACAGCATAATCAAAGAGCTTAAATCGGAATACCCAATTATTGAAAACTATATAAATGAAGCGGATTACCACGGGAAGAGTCTTGCACAGATGCCTCATACCATTGCGTTAAACATTAAAAGCTATCTAAAGAGCTATATCCTTCGACGCATGTTATGGGCACTGGGATTCATTATTGTAGGTATCATCTGTACCATAAAGAGTATCAGCGTCGGCAACGGCACGAGACGCCACAGGCAATATTCACAGAATAGCCGTAGACCAATAGATTCAGGCCATAGCCGAAAGCATATAAGAAGGCGTAGATAAAGCTATATATAGAAACAGAAACCATAATAATATAATTAAAACTTTAAAGATATTATGAGTAATACAAACTATTTCAGCTCAGCCAACCATGTTCTCATAGGTTTAGGTGGTACAGGCGGTAAGATTTTGCGTGCATTCAAGATGCGCATGTACGAAGAGTTCCCAACAGAGGAAGAACGTAATAAAATACCTGTTGCATTACTATATATAGACTCTACAGATGAGATGATGCCGCAAGAAGGCAGACCACGCCCAGACTTTAGAGTCATGGGGCAGGATGCATCATTCACTCCACTGGAGTTCCTTAATATCAAAGCCGTTGACGTAGCATACATGCTTGATCATATTGGCAACTATCCTTCACTCAAAGGTATAGTAGACAATGTTGACAACGTTAAATCTGCTATCGGCTCATTAGGACAGGCTGCAGGACAGATGCGCCGAGCAGGAAGATTGTTGTTTGCCGCTAATGCCAAGGCTTATGTAAATAGTCTTGAGAATGCCTTTGCGCGTTGCTTCGCTACATCTGGCAATGAGACAAAGAAATATATTCATATCTTTGCAGGACTCTGCGGAGGTACAGGTTCTGGATCAATAATCGACGCTATAGTACAGGCAAGAAAGAAATATCCTGATGCCATAATATCTGTATATGCAATGATTCCAGAAATGAATCTGCCAAAAAGCAATATGGATCAAGGACGTTATTATCCTAACGGATATGCTGCAGTAAATGAACTTAATGCGCTGCAGGCTGGTTTGTTTACTCCACAAGACGTTACAGGAAACGGTAACGCATGCTTCTATAGCGACAGAAGAAAAGGTGTGGCTGACGGTATCACTATCTACAGCAATGTAAACGGCAATGGAGTAACTGTGAATTCCCTTACTGAATTACCAAAAATAATAAGCGACTATATCTTTGCACGTATATTCTTTATCAATGAAGACGACCAGGAACACTTTAATGATATCCTGCGTGCTTACAACTATGAGAACATGGACATGTTCGCATTGGAGTTTGACGAATCAGCAGACCCAGACGGTGTTGTACCTCCAGCACGTACAAAGAAAGTGAATTCCATTGGTATCAAGCGTGTCATGTACCCTGAACTCAGAGTATTAAAGCATATAACATATACCGTTGGAGAAAGCATTCTATACCAGTTCAAATACAATAACTGGCGAGAGAACATAGGTTTTGTTGCAGAGGAGCGTAACAGAGATTATCGTAGAGACTTCCTTAACAACGATAACCTTGCAAAATGGATGATTGACTATGACCATCTGACTCTTGATCAGAAGATACTAAAAACCGACCCTGATGAAGAAACGATCAAGACATACTGGCATGACAAGGCCATCGGATATGACAAGGAAGCGAAGAAGGCTGATTGCCCTCTGAATGAGCTTGACAACATAATGGCTGGATTCTATAACGATTTCTTCCGTGAAGACGGTGTACTGAAGTATTATACATCTAAGGAAAAGGCAATTCCTGAAATGGCTAAAGAGATTCGTCACAAGATAGAGGCTGAGCTTTTCGACAAATGGAAGGACGGTGAATTGTCTATTGTTGAACTACAGAAGGTATCCAAGCTCCTCTGTGAACGCATAAACGATCTCAAGAAAGAACTTGAAGAAAAGTCAAAAGAAGAGAAAGACAACCTTGCAGCATGGGATCAAGACCGCCAGGACAATGTCAGCGACTGGGGTGACATGGGTTATATAAAGTTGAAAGTACTAGGCAAGGCAGACCAATTGTTTGGCGATCACCAAAGAATACTGGAAGAATATTATACTTCCAAGACCATGCTTGTAGCGCTTGAATTTGCAAAGAAACTTACAATCAAGGTTTCTGTTGAAATAGGAAAGATGGATTCTGAGATATCTTCTTTCGGTCAAGCTATAAACGATGCGATAGAAGAAACAGAGAAACTTATCGGCGCACAACAGAAAGTCAATAAAGGCTTAGAAGACATGAAGGGTGCAATCGTCGAGGTTAGCGAAGACGAACTTATGGTTGAGTTCGAGAATGACATCAAGACGAGCAAGACCGACATGATAAATATTGCCAACGAAATAAGGAGAATGATTCTTCCACAAGGAGAATTCGTCAATTTCGGCAAGCTCACCAACGAGATTAGCATTGACGACATAAAAGACGTATTCGATGTTAAGTTGTCTCTTAAAGTGAAAGAAAAGCACGGAGAAAAGGGCGAAAGCGACAAGAAGGTTTTAGGTATGAATATTCTTACCCAACTTCAACAGAAGAAACCTACCGACGATGACATCAAGGAATTTGCGACAAAGATTGTTAAGCAGAGTGAGGTATACCTAAAGCTCAATGAAGATCAGATGCATCTCAACTTGCGTAACAACGAAGGAGACCTAAGTCCTTCTAACCCAGCCAGCGTAAACAAGAAAACTATTTTGGTTTCTATACCTTCTGATGATGGCCTGCCTGGTTTGAAGAAATATGCAGACAAGTTGGTAGACGCTTTCAGCAAACAGTTCGGAAACAACGCTTCACAGAACAGTATTATAATCAACCGTCAAAGCCCACGTAAGGATGAGTTATCTATAATCACTATCCAATACTGTTTCCCGATGCGTGCTATAGAATGGTTGACACCATACAAGCAGAGATATGATGAATTCCTTAATTCCGGAAACAAGAATACGGACTTGAAGAACTCTATCTTATTGCATAGCGAAGGATATGGAAAGAATCTTCCTTCACTATTTGCACTCAGCGATGCTGAAATAGCTGCAAAAGATGAAGAAAGACGTAAGGAGCAGCAAGCCAAGATGAATCTTCAAGCTGCTTCAACAATCAATAATCCTGCAACGACTACGGAAAGCGTTGTCATGCCTTCTGCCGGTGCGCCAACACCACCACCACTGGTAAGCACACCACCAGTTCCTCCTATAGCACCACAACCGGAGTTGAAACTATTCATCGCTATCGGAGGCCAGCAATATGGACCATACAACATGGATCTGTGCAAACAGATGGTACAGAACGGACAGCTTACACCTCAGACAATGGTATGGAAAGAAGGTTTGTCTGCATGGACACCAGCAAGTCAGGTTCCAGAATTGCAGATATTGTTTATGCCTCCTACCCCAACAGGGCCAGCAATGCCTCCTCTTCCACCGACAGGCGGTCCAACACCTCCACCGATGATGTAAAAGTATTAATAACAACAGATTCAGATATTATATTTATTATAAAAGAATATGGCAACAAATAGAAAATCAGGACAAATCCGTTATAGATACGGAATATGTCTCAACAAAAATTGTTCTAAATGTGAATCAAAAGAGGTACAACAGATAAGCGCACACAAACCGCTTGTGTGCGAGGAATGTAGTAAACCTCTTCATGAATGTCCTCCACCAACAAGTGCATGGGACAAATACAAGAAATTTGTATTTATTGGAGGCGGTCTAGCCGTAGTAGCAATTATCGTGATTGCAATAATAATGTTTAGTGGCGGCAATAAAGAAGTGAAAGTAAAACCAATAGCAGAAGTTCAAGAGGCTACTACTGAAAAGCCAAAGCAAGAACAGACAAAAGAGGAAGGCGATGATGTAATGGTTGAATCAGATACTTTTGACATTGGCGCGATAAATGATGAAATGCCAGAAGAAAATAGAACAAAAGAGTCTGCAACACCAAATCTGAAAGATGGTAAAACAGCTCGTACAGCTACCAATGTAGGCAAAACAACGAGTAAAAAGACTACAACCACTTCAGGTACAACCAAGAAAAGAAGTGGTCGCTATCAAGGTACTATAAGCCTGGCATACGGAACGTATTCTGGCGATATTCTAAACGGTAAAGCTGACGGAGCTGGAACTCTCAAATACAGCAAAAGAACTAAAGTCGTAAGTACAAAAGATGCTTATGCTGAAAAGGGAGAATACATTAAAGGTACATTCGAAAACGGAAAACCGACTTTCGTCACGCTGTACAAAAATGACGGAAATGTAGTATCTATATCAAGATAATAGAAAAGAGTAGCGGTTAATAACAAACATTACCGCTACTATATTCTAAAAGGCAGCCCATGTTCAAGAAAATTCTCATAACTGCATTTGTTGTGTTTGTAATTGGTACAAATACAACAAATGCTATGTCATTTACTTCAACGGCATTGGAGGAGCTAGCTTTATATACAGGATTACAGAAACTTGACACTTTACGTCCTGGTATATGTAATACATATAAATATAAGCAACGTACTTTGACAATACGAGTAAACGAATGGAATGAAATTGAACATATTGGCCTGCTACTTTTCCATCCTGAACTTAGAAAGATTAATCCATCGCCTATATATGATTTTCTTGAAAGATATCTTTTAGCGATGAATTCTGTGCCACAAGAATCAGAATACGGAATAAAACTAAGATGGGCAAATGTCTACTTTGCAGTCGGCAATGCACAAACAGCGATGATGATTGATACCACAGCAACATTTACAGAAAACCATGTGGATTTACATGTCTATAAGACATCATGGAACATTGGAAGAAAGAAAATTCTAGAAATGTCTTTTGACATGAACTATCAGTTGTTGACTGGTTGTGACGCTATAGAATTAGAAAGCAACTTATTTTCTAATTTACGACGTTTCAAAGCAAAGCCTTTAACCAAGCAGAATATAACATTTCCAAATAATGCCACAAGTTTTACATTAAAGGGAAATTACTTCATTAGCCCATTAATAAGGAATGACCTTTATTATAAACGGCAAAATACCAATGACGAATGGAAACTGCTTTGGAATAAAGATATACCATCACGTACTCTATCAAACTTGATGCTGAAACCTGAAACTGACAATGTTAATGTAAAAATAAAACTTGACAAATACGGATTAAGGACAGATAGTGTAACAACTAATTACAGAGCATGGTGGCAACTATGTATCAATGAAGGATGCAGTCCATACTTCGGAATGAAAGGGAAAACAGGAAATATATATCACGGAACAGTGTTCATGGTTAATAGATTAGGCGGCTATCTCCATCTGTTGAGCATCAACATTCCTGAATATGTTATCGACAAGCCTGACAAATATATCGCAAATGCAAGGATTTATTGTTATATTCCTTTACACAACGTGTCAGACAAAGTATTAAATCTTGAAGAATTCAAACCTATAAAATAGTATAATTATGATATTAAATGTCAAACGCTTTACACTTGCTATAATAATGGCAATAGCAATCATTCCTTTTTCTTCCGCACAAAACAATGTGGAAGACCAAAAGAAAGAAATCAATAAGATCAAGAAGAATTCTTCATACATATACAGTGAAGCTACACTTGCAAACAAGCAAGAAGCCATAGATTTGGCAAAAGATCTTTTATATCAGAATATAAACGAATGGGTAGCAAAACAAAAGAAATTTGCTGATGCAAGTAAAGTCGTAACTGTAAATACAAACTATTCTGTAGAAGAAATGACATTACCAAGAGGTAATATGCATCGCGCATTTATGTATGTCAAGAAAACAGATATCATTCCTGTTACTAATGTAAGTGTAACTGATCTATACGAATCAAAAGTAGAAGACACAAATGCAAATACGGAAAACGCCACAACAGGTTCGGCACAGACAGAAACAGAACAAAAGCCTGAAACTTCTTCGTATGGAATAGAGTCGGAACAGTTCCCTATTACAACAGGAGATAATGCAAACAATACTGTTGAAGGTAATGTTTCAGTAAATTTGTCAGAGGCAAATATAACTGAAGTTAATGAAGAAAACAATTTAGGAGGAAATAAAAACATAAACGAAAAATCACTTTCAGTGATGAATGAACTAATCAAATCAGAAAATACAGGACAGCTATCTGTTTCATTAAAACAATTAAAACAAGATGGTAAAATTACAGAATACAACAAACTAAGTGCCCTTAAGAATCCAGACGAATATGTTATGGTAATTTTTACAAGTTCAGGCAATGTTGAAGCTGTATTAAGTGAGGGTCCTGATCGCACAAACATATCAACAGGAAATTCTGATAAGATCAGTAACTACAAAGGAAGAGGAGCAATAGGAGTAAAAATCAATAAATAATGAATTTAAAATGAAAAAATTATTTATAACTTTAATAGCGTTGCTGGTATATGTCAACGCAAATGCTATCACTGTTACGATAACAACAGATGAAGGTTTTAACAACCCAGCTTTAATAGAAAAAATGCAGAACAATCTCAGTGCTGTGCTTACAGAAATAAACAATGCTTATGAAAGCAACAGTATTCTGAACACTGCAGGACTAAAAATGGATGAACATGCAAAAACAATGCTTGTTACGCTATGGGATGTCATGCATTTCTATTGTGATGATGAAGAAGTTGTTGATCGCTGCTGGCAATTAAAGTCAAGCTATCTTTTACGTAAGATTCCACTTATTATTGATCCTCAAGACGAAGCATTCACAAAAGGCAACTATCAAGAGGCGGTTGTGGAATTCGACAAGAACGGAACAATTATTGATTTCCGTTTCGCACTTGAGGCACAACTTTCTGAAAGTATGGAACGTTGCGGCTCAGTAGTTGAAGTAGAACGCCGTATGATAATACTTGATTATGTAGAACAATTCCGTACTGCCTATTGTAGAAAAGACATGAATTTCCTTGAAAAGATATTCAGCGATGATGCAGTAATTATTACAGGTAAAGTCATAACAACACGCAAAAGCGACTTTAACACCGCTAACGCAAAGATTGTATATAACAAACAGACAAAACAAGAATATCTTCGCAATCTTAGAAGAGCATTCTTGCGAAATAAATATATCGATGTGAAATTCAGTGACATTGGCGATGACGATTCAGCAAACGGAGGTTGTCCTGGTATTTCACGTTCACAAAACAATCCAAACTTCTATGGAGTCCGTCTGAAACAAGAGTGGAAGTCAAGTACATATAGCGACGAAGGCTATGTTTTCCTACTATGGAACTTCACCAATGAAAATGAACCAATAATTGAAGTCAGAACATGGCAGCCGACATACGTAGGTACTGGTTCAAACGGAGAAAAGAAAAAACTTGCAGAAGAAGACATTTTCAACATAAGTTCTGTAGAAGATATGATTAAATAATGATGTTATGAGAATAAAGTTTTTAACAACACTTTTTCTTTCATTGATATGCTTTTCTGCTTTTGCACAGCAGTCGATGATAACGGTCACAAAAGATTCACGTCTTACAAAAACTGCCGATCTTAACGGAAAGGCAGGAGTTGTGTTCTTGTCAAAATCAAGTGACCTTGTAATCAATACAAGTGTAAGAAAAGACCCTTACTGCAATACACCTGAGAAAAGCGGGGATATATATCAATATACTTTACTTCTCGATATTTCAGGCGGTAGAGACCGTATATTCACAATAACAAAACAAGGTACAACTATTAGTGAAAAAACGGGTCAAGTCCTGCTGAAAGGTAACGAATATGTCTATTTCAACGTTGAAACTGTCAGCAATCCTATAACCATGGAACAAGAAAACGATGGTAGCCACTACATACAAAGTGGTAACGGATATGCACTGATAGAGTTTAACAGCGAAATTCAATTAGACATCAACTACAGCAAAAAGCTTAATGCCACTTTAAAGCAAGGGCGTTCAAAAGCAGGCTCATATGTAGATTCACTTATTGTCAAGATTGATTCATATAAGCCATTATATGAAAGTCTTGAGAACATGAAAACGGAATATAACAATAAACAGAATCTGATTGACGAAAAACTGGAAAAGAATCCTAATGACCCTGATATCAACAGACTAGAGTCTGAAGTAAAAATACTGAATGAGAACATAAACAATACTTCTAGAGAGCTAAATGAAATTACTTATATTAGCGTAAAAGGCAAAGACACAAATGAACGTATAGTAGACCAAGAACTGATATTAGGCCTTACCAGCAAACAGAAACTCCGTTTCAACATCATGGTATTATTAAAAACGGAAACTGTTTTCAAGACTAAATACGAGGAAATGGTTCATCAGGCAGAAAGTCACAAACAAAGCCGTGACTACAAATCAGCACAACAATTCTATCTTAGCGCATCTACGGCAGAAGGAGCTACAGAAGAAAACAAAAGAGCTGCAATACAAAGCGCTGCAAAGATGGAAGAGCTTGACACGTTCAAGATCAAGACAGATGATCTTGCAGGGCGTCTTTTCCATATTATAGAAAGTGGCCGTATGGTAAACAAGGATAAGCTTAAAGAGCTTATCGACGATGTTGCAAACCGCTACAGCACGCTTTACTATGAAACAGAGGATAAGTATTATCTCGATGAATCAAACCGTCTTAAAGGCGAAAAAGAGAAGATAGGTTTTATACTTAAAGGGCGCTTCGTTATAAGCGAATATAAAGGAGGCAAACTAATTGATGAAACCATTACTAATGTTGATATTTATGGCTCTCAATATTCTGATTGCAAGGATATGGAAGACAAAGACTATAAGCATAAAGGAGAGCTTATAACAACCGTCACAGCTACAGACGGTCGTTTTAACCTTAACTTACAGCCTGGGCAATACAAGACAATAATATTTGAAGCCAAGGGAAACAAAGATATCAAAAAGAATAAACATGTAAGTGTTGAAGGACGCACTGATGATAGAAACATAAAAATAAGATTCCCCAAAGACTAATTCATAAACCATATTAATAACCTAAAAAATTTAAGAAGATGAAAAGACTAATTAGTTTTGTTATTTGTATCGTTGCTTTAAGCATGATAATTCCTCAAGAGGCTAACGCACAAAAGAAAAAGAAGGAAAAGAAACCTTTTGTCTGGGTTCTACCAGAACTGACAGGCAATGACTCATTTGACGAATATCTGCTGAAATGTGATACCCTAAATACAAGAATTCATCAATACTGTGACAACATCACATTTTATGAAGTTGCGGAAATACACGTTATAGATGAAAACGGTGAGAAAGAGATTAACTATCACGTTGTTGACTCACTCGGAAACCTTAGAAGTTCAAACAAGGCCTTCATACAGAATCTGAATCTTATCCTTGCATACCCATCACTCGCATCAGAGATGGCCCTAATGGCTGCTTGTACTGCTTCAGCTACAACTGCATTACCTAGCCTTGGTCTTAAAGCCATGAGCTATGGAAAATATCTGAAAGCCGGTCCGAAAATCATTGAAAAAGGCGGTGTTGAGATGAAGAAGATATACAAGAAGGCACGTACACAGGCTAAACAGATTAAGGCATTAAAGGCTGGAAAGATAGATGACGTTAAGGCACTTAATGCAGAAATCAATACTAGCGATATGGAAGCAGGAACTGCAACGATGAGAGTTATTGAAATGCAAAAGACTGACTATGAGGCAGAATTCAGCAAGATAACGAAAGAAGACGAAGAAAATCCTGTCGCACAAGACGATATCCCTGAAGAAGAAGTATAAATCATCTATTAGCGGATATAAAGGATAGAAAGTTGAGCACATAATAAAAAAAGAATAGAAATCATGACAAACAAATCAATTTATATCACCCCAAAAGGCTCTAGACAAAAGTCAGGCCTTTTAAGGTTGTGCTTCCTTTCCGCAATATTTTGCGCAATATTAGTATCATGCAACAACAAGTCAGAAAAAGACATTGAAGAAGATTCTGCATCAGGCGTTGTTCTAGTACAAAATGAAAGTTTCTATGAAGTGGTTCTCTCGAACGGAGAGTCTATATATTTTACGAACTTCAATAGCCAGAACGGCATTGAAGGCCTTGCCTTAGATATTGATTCCGTAGAAGTATCAACATCCTATGGCACAGGATTCTTCATTTCCGAAGATGGACAAATAGTAACAAACGCTCATGTTGTCTCAAACATTGTTTCTGACAAAGATGTAAACAAATCTGTTTCCTATGTTCTCAACAACCTAAAACAGGTATTTGCAAATGCCTACAATGAGGTTAATGAGAAATATAAAGAAGCGCAGGTTTATTACGATTATGCAAACAGAAGCAGTGACGTAAGTTATGACGATTTTTACAGAATCAAGAATATAAGAGATGCACTTAAAGAAGAAATGGAAGAGTATGCACAATACTACTATTCTCTTGACGAGATTCGTGCAAGCGATTCAGAAATCAAATATCACAATCAAGTAAGCATCGCTTATAATAATACCTACGTTACAAAGTCGTCAGACTTAGTTTCATGTGTTGTTGCAAAGACTGATCCGGAACATGATTTAGCCATAATACAGCTAAAAGACAAAAAGACACCTGAAGACAAATACATCTTCCCTATTGCAGAAAATGATCCGTTAGAGGAATATTCGTTAATGGACAATATCACAAAAATGCTTAGTGATGACAAGAACAGCAAGCTTTATATGACAGGCTTCAATCTTGGTCCACAACTGGCAATAACAAAAGAAGGTATAAAATCTCAGTTCAATAACGGAACAATAAGTCAGAAAACAAATGAAAGACTTATGTATTCTATTCCGGCATTGCCTGGCAGTAGCGGTTCTCCTGTTGTCAATCACAAAGGAGAAATTGTTGCTGTAAACTATGCAGGCATCAATACCACACAGAACTTTAATTACGGCATACGCGTAAAGTATCTTAAAGATCTGATCAATAAATAGTATCTGCAAAAGACAGCGATAATATTTTGTGTTAACAAGAAATGAGGGTGTGCAGTTTAAATGCTGCATACCCTTTTCTTCTTTTGTTAGGAATTGCTTTAACGGTAT
>JAUNIZ010000100.1 GCA_030523165.1 Prevotellaceae bacterium | reverse complement strand
TTGTCGCTTTGCAAGCAAAATCCCACTAAACCCTATAGGTTGCGGATTTGAGGGATACTGCAAACCGAGCGAAGTACAAAATATTTTTATTTTTATTTGCTAGGTTCTAACTACCTTTTTGCATTGAGACAACGTGAGTTAGATGTATTCTTTAACTCTTTGGCATACAAATTGTCAACTGACAAATTTCTGCTGATTTTGTAATTCAATAAAATAGACGAGTATGCTTTTTACGCATATCCGTCTATATAAGGTTTTTATTTAGCCTATTATATCAAATGACAAAAACCGTTAGAGATTAATCTCCAAGCTACGAATTAAGTATCATATCAATAGCCTTGCTCAACTGGTCTGGGCAACTAGTTCCCTTATTTCCGCAAATAATTCCTTGAAGTCGTTTCTTCACTTCTTCAGCTTTCATGCCCATGACAAGCGAACAGACACCCTTTATGTTTCCATTGCAGCCACCCACGAAGCTAACGTCTTGTATACGGTTGTCGTCATCGATGGTGAGATTAATCACTTTGCTGCAAGTGCCTGATGTGTTGTATGTAATATGTTTCATTCTTCTTACAGCTTTAATATAACGATAATTATTATTCTGGCTTCATGTTAGTGTAGACATCCTGAACATCGTCATCGTCTTCAAGAAGACCAACCATCTTGTCAATTGCTGCACGCTGCTCTGGAGTTACATCTTTCAAGTCGTTAGGAATACGAGTAAACTCGGCTGTTGTGATTTCAAAGCCGTTTTCTTCAAGATGCTTCTGAATTTCACCGAAACTCTTAGGGTCGCCATAGATAGTTATTTCGTTGGCTTCCTCGTCTGTGTCATACTCGTCTTCTACACCGTAGTCGATAAGGTCAAGAATCATTTCATCCATGTCGAGACCGTCTTTCATCTTGAAAGTGAACACGCATTTGTGGTCGAAGAGGAAAGACAAGCTTCCCATTGTTCCGAGGTTGCCGCTGAACTTGTTGAATATAGCGCGAACATTACCAACGGTACGTGTAGTGTTGTCTGTAGCTGCATCTACGAAGATAGCAATTCCGTGAGGGCCGTATCCTTCGTATGTAACTTCCTTATAGTCGCTCTGGTCTTTACCCATAGCGTTCTTTATAGCACGGTTTACGTTGTCAAGCGGCATGTTCTCACGCTTTGCGTTGAGAATGATAGAACGAAGATGAGGGTTGTTGTCAGGGTCAGGTCCACCAGCGCGTACTGCTATTGCAATCTGCTTGCCTATCTTTGTAAATGTTTTCGCCATGTGTCCCCAACGCTTCAGTTTGGTCGCTTTACGATATTCAAATGCTCTTCCCATTGTATTTTATGTTTTATATTTTGTTGTTACCTATTGATATTTGTTATCTCAGTTCAGCGTTAAGCTGCTTTTTCAGATTGGCTATCAGCTTGTTCATGATAGCGTCTATCTGTTTGTCGTTGAGAGTCTTTTCCTCGTCTTGGAGAATAAAGTTAACAGCATAGCTCTTCTTGCCTGACGGAAGGTTCTTGCCTTCATATACATCGAACAGCTCAACACGCTTCAAGAACTTCTTCTCTGTCTGATATGCTATGCGCTCGACCTCGGCAAACTCAACATTGTTATCGATAAGCAGAGCCAAGTCGCGGCTAACTGCAGGATACTTGCTTATTTCACGGAAGCTTACAGTGTTCTTCTTGATAGCCTTTGTAACGGCTGTCCAGTTGATGTCGGCATAGTAGACAGGGCTTTCTATGCCTGCTTCCTTCTGCAATTTCTTGCTTACAATACCGTATTCAGCCAGAAGCTTGCCACCACGATTTGTTACAGAAAGACCTTTCTGGAAGATGTCGTTCTCGCTCGCCTTGAAAACTACGGAAGCAACCGACAAGCCTATTCTACGGAAGATATTCAGAAGATAAGCCTTCAGTTCGAATATCGTAGAGTCCTCGTCAGGGTGTGCCCAGCTGCCTGAAACACGTTTGCCGCTTATCCAAAGCGCAAGGTGTGTTTCTTCCTTGTATGCCTGCATAGGGTTGTCAGGATTCTGTCTCTCAGGCGAGAAGTGATATACATTGCCTATCTCGAACAGACGAAGGTTAGGACTCTTTCTGTTCGCGTTGTGTGCAATGCTTTCCAAACCACCGAAAAGCAATGTCTCGCGAAGCACGTTAAGGTCAGAGCTCAACGGATTCATTATCTTTACGAGATTGTCAGAATGATATTCGTTCAAGCCGTTATAGTATGCGCTCTTTGTAAGCGAGTTGTTCAATATCTCGTTGAAGCCACTGCCCACAAGCTGCTCACAGACAATGTTTTCAAGCTTGTGCTTGTTGTCTTCATCGCCCTTTATAACAAGAGAGCTTTTAAGCTGTGTAGGTATCTCTACATTATTATATCCGTAGACACGCAGAATGTCTTCAACGACATCGCAAGGACGCTGAACGTCAACACGATATGGAGGCACGCTAAGCTTTATGCCTTCAGCGTCTTCAGCGTCAATCTTCATTTCAAGGCTCGTAACGATGCTCTTTACCGTTTCCTGTGGAATGACCTTGCCGATAAGACTATTTACATAATCATACTTCAAGTCTACTTTGAAATCTTCCATCGGCTCTGGATAAACATCCTTAATCTCCATAGACACCTTGCCGCCAGCAAGCTCCTTGCAGAGTATTGCCGCCTGCTGCAATGCATAGATAGTGATATTCGGATCGATGCCTCGCTCAAAACGGAATGAAGCGTCTGTGCTCAATCCATGACGACGTGCGCTCTTTCGAATCCATGTAGGGTGGAAATATGCGCTTTCAAGCACTACATTCTTAGTTGTGTCGTATGTTCCGCTGCCTTTACCGCCAAACACACCGGCAATACACATTGCGTCTTCCTCGTTGCAGATAGCGAGGTCGTGCTCGCTTAGCTTATGCTCAACACCGTCAAGTGTTACAAAAGGAGTGCCTTCAGGCATTGTCTTTACAACGATGTGATGACCCTTCACCATGTCAGCATCGAAGCAGTGCAACGGCTGACCGTAAGCCATCATTATATAGTTTGTAATGTCTACGATATTGTTGATAGGGCGCAGACCAATCACACGCAGCTTGTTCTGCAGCCATTCAGGGCTTTCCTTGACGTCGCAGTCGGTAATGCTGACACATGCATAACGCTTGCAGGCATCAGTGTTCTCTATTGTAACGTCAACAGGAAGGTCATTGTTGTCAACGCTATAAGCGCTGCAGTCAGGGCGATGAAGCGATGTCTTGTAGCCGTTCTGCACAAGCCATGCATAAAGGTCGCGCGCAACTCCCCAGTGTGAAAGGGCATCGGCACGGTTTGCAGTAATGTCTACTTCAATGAGCCAATCGCTTTCAAGTTTATAATATTCAGCTGCTGGCTGGCCTACAGGGGCATCTTCAGGCAAAACGATAATGCCGTTATGGTCTGTGCCTATGCCTATTTCGTCTTCAGCACAAATCATGCCGAAGCTGTCAACACCGCGTAGCTTTGACTTCTTGATGACAAACTCCTTATCGCCGTCATACAACACACAGCCAATGTCAGCAACAATAACTTTCTGACCTGCTGCAACGTTAGGAGCGCCACATACAATCTGTGAAGGCGTCTCATGACCCAAATCTACTGTAGTAACATGCAAATGGTCTGAATTAGGATGCATATCGCATGTAAGCACCTTGCCTACATACAAACCTTTCAGACCTCCTTTTATACTCTGAACTTCCTCAAGAGCACCGACTTCAAGACCTTCAGAAGTAAGCGCGTCACATACTTCCTGTGGAGTAAGGTCGAAATCGACATACTCTTTAAGCCATTTGTAAGATATATTCATTTCTTGTGTATTTTATGCTATCGTTCTAAATTAGGCGCAAAAGTAGTAATTTTTAGTCATTTATACAAACGTTTCAAACAAAATGTGTAGTTTGTCAGCGTGTCATTTTGCATGAAAACGAATAAACGGGGCAATAAGTGCTTTCGTTAAACGATAATTGCGCTTATTGACCCGTCAAGTTCTTCTGCTTATATATGCTTAGAAAATAGGCTCGCCTATGCAGCCGCTCGGTGCCTGAATGTGCAGCAGGGCAGCTACGGTTGGCGCTATGTCGGTCATGTAGTGTGGCTTTGTCGTTGCGCCATGCTTTATGCCCCACCCCATGAATACCAACGGAATGTGTGTGTCGTAAGGGTTCCACATGCCGTGGGTAGTGCCTTGCAGACTGCCGTCATACCAGCCTGGCTTCGTTACTATCTGCACACCACCGCTGCGCTCACGGTTGTAGCCGTTGATTATTCTATATTTCACTTCCTCAGGAATGCTTGATTCTGAAGCTTTCTCCATGTCGCAGGCATATAGCACGTTAGGGTCTTTTTTCAATGTCTCAACTGCTATAGCCTTAATCTCGTCATAATTGAGATTTAAAGAGTTTATCTTGTCCATATCGAAGAAAACCTGATAGTTCATAAGATATTTCACAAGCTTTCCTGCAGACGGATATTTTGCAAGCAGCGCATTGTTGATAGCTTCCATAGCTTTCGTTTCACTGTAGCTGCCAGCAGGTATTCTTTGGTCTATCAGATATTGCGCGCTGTTCATTGCTCCGTGGTCAGCGGTGAGGAAAACGAGATAGTTGCCCTTGCCGACCTTGTTGTCAAGATAAGTGAAGAAGTCGGCAAGCGACTTATCTAATCTTAGATATGTGTCTTCTGTCTCTATGGCATGAGTTCCCACCTGATGACCAATATAGTCTGTGCTAGAGCAGCTTATCGCAAGGAAATCGGTATCGCTGCCACCACCAAGATTCTCGCCTTCAACGGCAGCCTTAGCCAAGTCAAGCGTCATGCTATTGCCGAACGGAGTGTTTCTGATTATCTTGTAGCCATGTTTCTTGAACAAAGAAGGAAGATCTAACGGCATTGTCGCGCTAGCGTCTTTCACGATACCCTTCTCATAGTTGTTAGCATCTGATGTGCTTTCCTTGTATGTCTCAATCGGATAGAGCGTTTCCCACTTCTCGCCAAGATACTTGTCGGCAACTTTCTTCTTATTGAAATCATTGACCCACTCAGGCAACTTGTCCATATAATAAGTGCTTGTGATGAACTTTCCACATTCATCGTCAAACCAAAAAGCGCCGTTAGGGTTATGACCAGCAGGCAAGATAGACGCACGGTCTTTTATTGACACACCGATAACCTTAGAACGGTTGTTGGTAGCTATGCGCAACTCGTCGCCAATTGTCGTTACCCACAGATTGGCAGGCGACATGTAACCAGCCTTGCCGTCTGAGCCAACAGGCTTCACGTTGTTGTCATCGGTGCAATAGACAATGTTTCCATTGATGACAAAATTGTTGCCTGCTATGCCGTGAATAGAAGGCACAGAGCCTGTATATATGCTTGTATGACCGATAGCCGTTACTGACGGAATGTAAGGAATACGTGTGTTCTCACAACTGAAACCTTCATTAAGAAGTCGCTTGAAACCGCCTTCACCATATCTTGCCTGATAACGGTAAAGATAATCCCAACGCATTTGGTCAATGACTATTCCTACTACTAGTTTTGGGCGCGCAGGCTGAGCGATTGATATGCCTCCTAACATGAACAATGCAAACAATGCGCATAAAATCTTTTTCATATCTATCCTATATTTATATTTTGTAATTCCTATGTCTAAGCGTTATGCCGAGATTCTGCTTATCTTCTGCAAAGATAATGCAAATTTACGAAAAGAGAGATAGGATAACCATATTTTATAATGTGTGAATATACAGATACAGAATTATGACAAAAGCATTTCCTAAAGTAAAGATATGCTTTCCTGATCATAAAACATAGTTTTATATCATGCAAAACATATATTTACGATAAAGAAAACATGCTATTCGTATCTCATTGACTTGGCTGGGTGTATGCGTGACACAAGGAAACTTGGAGCAACCAATACAAATACGCTTATAAAGAGCGTTGCAACATTGAGCAACAAGATTATCAACACGTCTATCTCTACAGGAACCGTCTTCACGTAATAGGTAGTCGGGTCAAGCTTGAACAAACCAGTAAAATGCTGAAGTATTACCAGTCCAAGACCGATAGCATTGCCGATAATCATGCCTTTGCCGATGATGAACACGGCAAACCATAGGAATGTTCTTCTGATTGTCTTGTTCTTTGCGCCAAGAGCTTTCAACACACCTATCATGTTTGTGCGTTCGAGAATGATGATAAGCAAGCCCGAAATCATTGTTATACCTGCTACACAAAGCATCAGCGCAAGAATAATCCAAACGTTCAAGTCAAGAAGATTGAGCCATGAGAATATCTGCGGGTTAGCATCTTGTATTGTCTCCGAAGAATAAGTTTCGCCATAGGAATCTGTCTTTCGGTTTACATTCTGCACAACCAAGTCTTCTACGGCATCGATATTGTTGAAATCATTAATCGTAACTTCAGCTCCCGTTACCTGGTCAGCATTCCAGCCGTTCAGTCTACCTGCAGTATACAAATCGGTCAAGCAGATAGCCTTGTCATATTGCGTAAGGTTTGTCTGATAAACGCCTGATACGGTGAACCGTCTCATTCTCACATCGTTATTGTCAATGAAATAGGCAAACACCCTGTCGCCAGCCTTTAGCTTCAGCTGGTCTGCCATTATCTTTGAAATAACTATGCTGTTGCTGCTCTTTGAATCGCTGAACTGAGGTATGCTTCCGCTGACTAGATTGTTATGAATGAATGTCGTGTCATATTCAGCTGCAATGCCCTTGAACATTACACCAAGAAAATCGTTGTCCGTCTTGAGTATTCCTTGCTTGTAGGTATACCTTTGCACGTTCTTTACACCGTCAAGACGCTTGATAGCAGTCATCATGCTGTCTGCCATGCCGATAGGTTTTTCCTGACGAGTGTGAATAGACATCAGGTTGCCTACATTGATATGACCGCCAAAACCGATAACCTTGTCGCGTATAGTATGCTTGAATCCGAACACTATACACACGGAAACTATCATTACAGCCAAGCCTATAGCCACACCAGCTGTAGCTATACGTATAGCGGGGCGGCTTACCTTCTGCTGCGCTCCGTTGTCTGAATATATTCGTCTAGAGATGAAAAGCGGCAGATTCATTCGTCTTCAACCCTCCCAGGGTAAGCTTCAAGAGCCTTACGGAGTATGAACAATGCCCTTGTAAGGTCTTCCTTATTCAACACATAGGCTATACGCACCTGATTGTAACCTGCACCAGGAGTAGTGTAGAAACCAGAAGCAGGAGCCATCATTATTGTCTCGTTCTCGTAGCTGAACTCTTCAAGACACCAGCGACAAAAGTTCTCGCTATCGTCTACAGGCAGCTTTGCAACTGTATAGAAAGCTCCCATAGGTATCGGAGAATAAACGCCAGGTATACGGTTAAGCCCGTCTATAAGGCATTTACGCCTTTCTACATATTCGTCATAAACGTTTCTGTAATATTCCTCATCGGCATCAAGCGAAGCTTCTGCTGCTATCTGACCGATAAGAGGCGGTGAAAGCCTTGCCTGACAGAATTTCATCACTGCATTTCTTATTTCAGCGTTCTTGGTAATCAATGCGCCTATACGTATTCCACATTCACTATATCTCTTGCTTACAGAATCGATAAGCACAACGTTCTGTTCTATACCTTCAAGATGACATGCGCTGATGTAAGGCGAGCCAGTATAGATATACTCACGGTAAACCTCATCAGAGAACAGGTAAAGGTCATATTTCTTCACCATGTCGCGTATCTGGTGCATTTCTCTCCTTGTATAGAGATAGCCAGTAGGGTTGTTCGGATTACATATAAGAATAGCTCGTGTACGGTCGTTTATAAGTTCCTCAAACTTCTCTACCTTAGGCAGAGAGAAGCCTTCCTCGATAGTTGTAGCTATTGTGCGTATCTTCGCTCCAGCAGAAATGGCAAATGCCATATAGTTGGCATAAGCTGGCTCTGGCACGATAATCTCATCGCCTGGGTTAAGACATGACATGAAGGCGAACAGCACAGCTTCACTTCCTCCACAAGTAATGATTATGTCTTCTGGGGTAACGTTGATGTTATATTTCGCATAATAGTCTACAAGCTTTGTACGATAGCTTAAATAACCTTGTGATGGCGAATATTCAAGAATCGTGCGGTCTATGTTACGAATAGCATCAAGAGCCACTTTCGGTGTAGGCAGGTCTGGCTGACCTATATTCAGATGATAAACCTTTGTTCCGCGTTTCTTGGCTGCCGCTGCCAACGGTGCTAGTTTTCTGATAGGCGACTCTGGCATTTCCAATCCGCGAACTGATATTTGAGGCATGGCTATTATATTTCTTTATTTCTTAAATATTTTCTTTCAATTCAGTTTATTTATGTGCAAAGTTAATGCAATTTTTCTGAATCGTCAAACTTAGAGTGAAGAAAATTGGTTTTGATACGGTTTTCCTTGCTCATGTCAACTTAATTAAAGAAATTCCAAAACTTAATTTATGAAATTCTATGAATTAATTGAAGAAGTTCCATGAAACACCGAAACGGAAAAGACGGCTGTTTATCGGGTAATGAGGCGTGAGGAAATAATTGCCGTTGCTTGCATTTACATGGCTCATCATCACAAAGAATCTTGTGTGCTTGAGATGCATGTTCGCATAGACGTTGACTATCGGATAGTTGCCCGTTTCCACATTGTTGTCTCCATTGTCTTGAACAGTAAACTGGTTAAGCGCTGGGCTATAGTCAAGTGCCTTGTATTTAGTGAAATAGCGCAAGTCACCACCGAGGTCAACGCTAAGCACCTTTGCTATCTTGAAATGCAGATACAGATTGGTATAGACGTTTACGAGAGGCACTGGCAGCACGTCTTCGTTGCTGCTCTTCTGATAGGTTATCTGGTTCTCCCAGTTAAGAGGACCCAGCGTGAAGTCTTGGCTAAGCTGAAGCGTAATAAGGCTTATGTTTCCAGATTCCTGCTTTACCGATACCGTATTGCCGCTTCTGCTATAGTCGTCTGTTATGCTATACTGCTGGGCAAAATATGTATAGTTCTTCAAGTCGTCAATAGCCACACGAAGCTTTGTTCTTGTCCGCTTGAGCGAGAACAAGCCTTCTATGCGTGTGTGAATCTCCTTGTCAAGGCTATTGTCCCACCAATAATGCTTTGAATGGTAGTGTCTGTAGTAGAAAGTCGGATTCTGACGATAGAAGAATGCACGTGCGGCAAGTGTTACAGTGTCTTTGAACAGTTTGAAATTCAAGTCTGCATTGGCATCAATCTTTAGTTGCCCAGCATCTTCACCCGTCAGCCATGTCTCTGCTGTAACGTTATAGTGCAGCGTAGAGCCTTGTGTTTTTATCAGCTGACCGCCTACGCTAAGGTTGTGTTCGTTATATGTATTTGTTCCTCCAACAGAGTCAGGCAACGTAAAATGGCGCAAATCAGATGTTACAAACGCCCTAAGACCAGCTTTAGCCCACTTGTTGAAGCCTTCTAGCAAGGCTATTGCAAATGTGTTCTTTACTGCATAGTGCTTTGTAACGTCATATATTGAATCGCCGCTATATGTCTGCGTGTCATAATATTGGTTAGCGTAATAGTCGTCAGGTGTCTGGTATGCCTGATATATACGCTTGTAGTTGTCAAACTTGAGCGTGTGAATGAAACTCGTTACAGGCACATACTCGTCTTTCATCCAAGTGGTGTCAACGGCTTCTCCCTTAGGTGCCTGTGCCATAAGGCTGTCTGCAGCAGCCTTGTCGAGCTTTATTCTACCGTCATCGCCTTTCTTGTCGTCTTGCTTCGGAGGCTCGTTTCCTGCTATCTTGGCATCGTCAGGGCGCCCGGCAAAGGTTTTCTCCTCTTTATAATTGTCTTCATCAAAATCCTTGCCTTCTTCCTTTGCCTTCTTTCTGGCTTCGTCTTTTGCTTTCTTTGCAGCGTTTTCCTTCTGCGATTCAATTGCAAACTTGCGTGCCTTTATCTCGTCTTCGGTCATCTTTACCTTACGTGTAAAGCCAAGGCTATAGCGATGAGAGAAGAATATATGCTGGTTGTCGTTTCTGTTCCAGTTTTCTTCAAACACCGTAGGAATCTCGTCAGAGTTGAAATTGTCTTCAAAGATTTCCGGGTGTGTAATATATCTGTCATCGGTAATACCACCATTCTCAGCCACCTTCTGATGATTTGTAGACATGAGAAGATGGGCGCTGTAACGGTCGCCTAGATATGAGCCATACATGGTGTAGTTGAAATGCGACGTGCTTTGGCTTGCATAATATCCTCTGCCATAAAGATAATCAAACTTGAAACCTACGCCCAGCTTCTTGCCTGCATTCACGGCAAAGAGAGCTTTCAAATGGTCTTCACCGTTTGTTCTGTCGCCACACTGGTTATAAGATATGTTGGTAATAGGTGAAAGCGTGTTTGTAAACTGAAACTGGCTTACAGGAGTCAAGAAGTAGTCGTATGGCTGCGTGAATATAAACTGATCTGCCGCGCTTCTGTCTATAAATATACGGTTGCTGCGAGGCGAGCCAAGATTGCCCAAAGTGTTGTATTCGCCACGCAAGCCAGTGGTGAATATCGAGTTCATATACATGTGAGGCATGGTGTCAGGAAGAGCCATTGTGCGTTCACCGAAACGCTCGTCAATGGTCCATACCTTCAATCCTTTGGGTATCTCCTTATGCGATGACGACACGGAATCCTTCTTGTTGGAACTCAGATAGGTACCGTCGTCAGTAAGAGTATTAAGCTCCTGGGCAGAAACGGAAATGCTGATGACCAGAAGCAGTGTACTTAATAGAAATCTCATTTAATAAAACGGAAAACACATTCTACAAACTTAAACACCATAGACGCAAGAATAACTATCAAGCCTATGTTCTGATTCCATTGAAGCCATATAACGACTCCAACCACCGCACCTATCATGAATATGATGTTAAGTATATTGCGCAGCAGCATGAATCTGTCTTTGTCTTCTTCATCGCCTCCTCGTCTACGTCTTCTTATCGGCATTTCGTCTGCCATGTCGTATTGTTGATTTTCTTCCATTTTTATTTATTATTCATTTAAATACAACGGTTTATAGCTTATCGTTAAACAATCTATCAAACTATAGCCATAATGTATTGTTCTTTCATTCCGAATGTTATATTCAATATTTATAAAGCGTCAGAACATTAAAACGAATTGCTCTGTGTCTGCACACCCAACGCTCTCTTTATGCCCGCAAACAGTTCGTCTTTTCTGTCAACGGTCTTGCGTCTGAACTTTGCCATACCTGGATAGATTTTTGTCTTCTTGCGGTTCAGCGCGGTTTTGTCGTTTATCAGTTCCTCTGCCTTAAGAACTTCGTTGTTGTTGTTCTCTGGCTCATAGCGGTAAGACAATCTGTTCATCTTTACCGTTACGCCTCCGTCACGGCAATAAGCCATCAGCTTGTAGTAGAACTCAGAACGGTCGAGCGAAATGAAATTGTCCTTGAACACAAGCCATTCCCTTATATTGGCAACAATGATGTGTTCCTGTTTGTTCACAAGCGCTACCTGACTTCCTTCAAGCTGGTTGTCGGTGTTTGTGAGGTCAGTAAGGCAGTCAAGAACCGTATTGTATATCTCTTCTGCGCTCTTGCCCGGAACGTCCATATCTACAGACCACTCTACCCTTCCGTCTACTTCAGGCACAGCGCCAGCAAGATATTTCGCGTCTGGATTAGGCTTTTCTTCCTTCTCCTTCTCCACGTTATTGGCTTTCTTCGATGTGTTTTCAGGTTTTTCCCAAACGTTCTGGGCATAGGCCGTAAATGATATGGCGCACATCACAAGTAACAATATTCTTTTCATAATTTCCTACTTTGGTATCAAAACATAATTGTGTAATTGTTGCAAAAGTAATAAAATCAGC
>JAUNIZ010000099.1 GCA_030523165.1 Prevotellaceae bacterium | reverse complement strand
ATCTTCTTTTCGTATGTCTTTATCCTTTCTTGAAGCTCGGAGATTTCTTCTTCCTTTTCCTTTATTGTCTTATTGCTTACACTATTGTCTGACTTCAATAATTTCAATTCTATTTCTTTTTTGTTTATCAGAATCAAGTCTAAGGCTATCTTGTTGTTAAGTTCATTTATCCGCTCTTTACGCTTTTGATATATAACATAAAATACCATAATAGAACAAAAAAGAACCAATGCCAGTGTCATGGCTATGTATTTGGAAAGTCTTGCTTCATACAATGACTCTTCAGCTATTCGCTTGTTTATGCTGTAATCGTACATTGCTGCCATTTGCTGAAGCTGTAGCGTAGACTTGTTAATGAAAGCAGAGTCTGTCATTGAGTTCCATAATTCAGCGTATTTTGTAATGGAATCCTGTATCTGATATTTTTTGTATGTCAAATACAAACCTCGATATGCAGCCTGGCGATTGTTGATGTCAGATGCCGATTCCAATTCTTTTCGGAAAAAGTATTCAGCAGAATCAGTATTGTTCTTATATAGGTAATAAAGACCTTTGCTGTAGTAATATATTTCATGGCCTCTTTTAATGTTACCGTTATCATCAAATAGTCCGGACTCTTTCTCATATTCACCAAAATATGGCTTAGCTCTTTCCGGTTGACCTTTCTCTGTATAGATAAATATAATCATGCCATATTGCAATGCGGCATAATTGTTATAATTATGTTCTTTAAAAAGCCTATGCGCATTTTCGCTAATGCTGATTACAGAATCTTTCATCCCCATTTTATAAAAGGAGGCTGCTCTGTATGCATAGGATGCTACAGCGAGGAAAGTATCCTTTGCTGCCAAGGCGTATTTATGCGCCTTGTCCCATTCCTTAATAGCATTATATGGTGATATTTGTTCTTGAAACAGCGTAGCCGTTTGCACATGAATTCTGCATAATGTTTTAAAATCACAATTTGAGTCCAATGTGTCTGCATATTCTGCTGCCGTCTGAAAGCATTCCAACGCCTTTTGTTTCTTGTCAGACCTGTTGTAACAACATCCTTCTATATATTTGAAGAGCATCCTTTCGTTACCGCTTCCGCCATCATCGTAATATTCGCTTAAGGTTTTCATTATATCACTTGACATAGTCAGGCTTTGATTCCTGTTTTCTATTTTTGCACGAAGCAAAAGAAATCTCATGCGTTCACTCTTAGACATGTCTTTAGAATGATTGATAATACTGTCTATGTAATTAGCAGCCGATGTCGTGTTTGATTCAGAAAGGCTGTCGGCAACGACAAGCTGACGTGGATAGCGATTGTCTGTACATGAACAGACTAATATCGACAACAACAGAAAGAAATATATTGCGCTTGGTTTTAAATGTTTGATAGTCATGCTTAATTTCATTATATAAGATTGCATTTATGTTACGCAAAAGTATGAAAATAAAACCATATCTGCAAGATGTAACGGGGGAAATATAAATCATGGCATTATAAAAATACATGTGTTCCGTTTGTCTGTCATTAGTGAAACACAGCCGTTGAAACTGCATATTTATTCATGTTTCTGCATAAATATACATTGTTGTTTTTCTGAAATCATGACAAAGGAAAATCGCGAAATAGAAATTTAAGGGCATGAAAATATGCCTATGGGAGTGCAAAAGCATGGTTTTTATGAATAACCTATATGGTTTTTGGCAATAACTAGGGCTGTTATTGGTGATAAGTGGCTTATTTATGGGTCGCAAATAAGCCGTTTTTGCACTGAAAACGGCACGTTTATATGCTGTTATAGCCTGTTTTTTACGGTTATTTTATGCACACTTTATCGGCTTTACGGCATAACTGATTGTGATAAAGCGCATTATAATTGCGCACATTTTAGGGCTGTTTTTACGGCAACGGTACAATTATTTTTGAGCGATGGCATTCTCAGGGCGTTAACGGGATAATTTCGGATGAAAAGGAGACACAGATTTCTGCATATTTATGCAATATCGATGTTTGGAACAAAAGAACTTGACGGGTTTAAAACCAAATCGGTCATTAGATTTGGGGTTGATATTTGTGGGCAAATAATATAGATATAGAAATTTATTTATGCAATAGACGCCAAATGTCGAAAAAAATGTGTAAGTTTGCACTTGAAAAATTTACTGACGATGAAACTCGTTATAATGACTCAACCCACGTTCTTCGTGGAAGAAGATAAAATTATCACAACCCTCTTTGACGAGGGTCTTGAAAACCTGCACCTTTACAAACCGGGCGCATCACCGATGTACTCTGAAAGATTGCTGTCGCTTCTTCCAGATACGGTATATAGCAAGATTACCGTACATGAACACTACTACCTGAAAAGCGAATACGGGCTTGCAGGCATTCATCTGGACAGTCCCGACAAAGATATTCCAAAGGACTATAAGGGAAAGTTCAGCCGTACATGCACAGACGTGAACGACCTGGCAATGCTGAAGAAGAAGGCGGAATATGTCTTTCTCGACAATGTTTTTGATGACGCACTGACAGACAACGGCAAGCCTAGCATTGCATACGACGAACTGACAAGAGCCGCAAAGCAGGGACTGATAGACAAACACGTGTATGCCTTGGGCGGTCTGAACATAGACACTATAAAGGAAGCCAAGGACTTGGGATTCGGCGGTGTGGTTGTTTGCGAGGACCTGTGGAACAAGTTTGACATACATAACGAACTTGACTACAAGGACCTTATAAACCATTTTGAAAAGCTTAGGAAAGCAGCATCATAAATAAACATATTATCTAATAATACAGAAATGAGTGACAAAAACTCTTTTATGGTATTCTCTGGTACTAACACCAGATACCTGGCAGAAAAAATCTGCCAAAGTCTTGCTTGTCCGTTAGGCAATCTTCTTATCACGAAGTTCTCTGACGGAGAGTTTGCCGTTTCGTATGAAGAATCTATCCGTGGACGCGACGTTTTCCTTGTACAGAGCACATTCCCTAACTCAGACAACCTGATGGAATTGCTGCTGATGATTGACGCCGCAAAACGTGCATCGGCAAAAAGCATCAACGCCGTAATACCGTATTTCGGCTGGGCACGTCAGGACAGAAAAGACAAACCACGCGTAAGCATAGGCGCAAAGCTCGTTGCAGACCTGCTGGGTGTTGCCGGCATTGACCGTCTTATCACGATGGATTTGCACGCTGACCAGATTCAGGGCTTCTTCGATGTTCCTGTAGACCACCTGTATGCTTCGGGAGTAATACTTCCCTACCTGCAGAGTCTTAAGCTTGACGACATAGTGATAGCTTCTCCTGACGTAGGCGGTAGCAAGAGGGCAAACACTTACGCGAAATATCTGGGCTGTCCGCTCGTATTGTGCAACAAGACACGCGCAAGAGCAAACGTAGTGGAAAGCATGCAGATTATCGGTGACGTGAAAGGCAAGAACGTAGTCATCATTGACGACATGGTTGACACAGCAGGCACAATAACCAAGGCTGCCGACATAATGAAGAACGCCGGAGCAAAGAGCGTAAGAGCGTGTGCATCGCACTGCGTGATGAGCGGTCCTGCAAGCGAAAGAGTGCAAGATTCAGCCCTTGAAGAAATTGTGTTCACCGACTCTATCCCCTACTCCAGCCGTTGCGCAAAGGTGAAGCAGCTTTCTGTAGCAGACATGTTTGCCGAGACTATACGCCGAGTTCTTGACAACGAGAGCATCAGTTCACAATACTTAGTATAAGCATTGTCATGAGCCTACGACACATCATACCGTTGGCAGCTATGGCATTGCTGTGCTTTATGGCATGCCAGTCTCCAAAGCAGAAGGCACAGGCTACGGCTACGGAAGAACAAACGGCAGAGGCAGACTCTACAGCTGCAATCCAGGCAGACGAGCCTGATATAAACTTTACCATGACTGACATCAACGGCAAGCAGGTAAAGGCAGTGGAAGAATTTGCCAAACACAAGATAACGGTAATTGACTTCTGGGCAAGCTGGTGCGGTCCGTGCCGTCAGGAAATGCCTAACCTCGTAAGCCTATATGACAAGTACAAAGACAAAGGGCTTGGCATTATAGGAATATCGCTCGACGAGAACAGAAGCGACTGGGAAAAGGCTGTAAAAAGCATGAACATGACTTGGGTGCAACTATCTGAACTGAACGGTTGGGACAACAGCGTGGCACGCACTTACGGCATACAGGCGATACCATTCACTATAATAGTAGACCAGAACGGAAACCTGGCACAAGCTGGCCTGCGCGGTGAGGAACTTGCAACCTACATTGAAAACATGCTAAGGTAAGAGAAAAGCAAGTGTAACAGAACAGATATAAAAAAAGCCATGACATACTCTATTTTAGAGAAATGTCATGGCTATTTTCTTTTAATACACAATTAATTCGCTTTAACGCACAATCAACAAATACAGATTGTCATTTTCTCATTTTCTTAATCAGGGTGTTTATCTCTTCAAACTGCTTGCCCATATTAAGCTTCAGATAAATATTGTAAAGCGAAGACGCCCAACGCTCCTTCTGGTCAGGTGCAAGCTGTCTGTATTTCTCCATGTAAGGGCGCGACATCTTGTAATATCCGAGAATCTTGTTGCGGGTAGCCTTGCTCAAATCGCCTGTCTTCTCCAGCAGAACAGCCATGTTTATATATGATACACCGGCATTGAAGTATATGTCAGGAACGGTGTCATTGCGGGCAAGAAGAGTGTCGCAGATTGTTATGCACTCAGAATATTTGCCCATATTGAGCAGTACATTACTCTTTGCGAAGAGATACAGTTTGTTGTCATTGTCGTTTGCCAAAGCTCGGTCAATGATATTCGACACCGTATCGAGCTGGTTCTTTTCGTTGTAATAGTCAACCAGTCTCGTAAAGAAAAATGTAGTGTTCTTGTCTTCCTCGAAGCCTGTCTTCAATGTCTTGAGGTAATTCAATGTATCCTTCTGGTTAAGGTATGTCTCTGTAAGGATATACAATACACTAAGCCTGTATTCAGGATTTGTCAATGCAAGATCCTTGTAGTCCAATATCTTCTTTGCATCGTTCATCTTATGTGCGCAGAACACGTTCCAGAAGCCTGCCAAGCGTGTAAGGGAATCGTTAGCTGCATACTCCTTTGCAGAGAACAACGGCTGTTCGTTGCACTTGATGTATGAATCCATCATAGTGAAAGCGTCGCTGAACTTGTTCTTGCGAATGAAATACAGACCACCGTTATACAGGTTTGGCCTGTAGTTGTGGAGATACTCGGCGTTTTTCTCGCGATATTTCGTCTTGACTCTACCCTTCTCGTCGGGCATTGCGTCAATCGTGTCAAGCGACTCGTAAGCCACAAACATCTTCTGAAGCATGTTGAACAGGCTTGCCGTATCAAGGCTCTGCTTCAGATAAAGTTTCTCGTTCAAGGCTTCATACTGCGCTCTAACGGCATCAGCTAAAGTAGTGTAAATCTTTATGTTACGCCTGTTCGCTGAATCTTTTAGCAAAGTGCGCATCGACGTCTCTGCCTTGTCCAGATTAGTGGCTTTCTTTATGTTGGTACGCGCATCGCTGATTTCCTTTTTCTGTGCATAAGAAGAAGGAACTAAAAGCAAAATAAAAAGCAGTAAAGACAACAGACGCATAGTCATATATATTTCATTTTCAAAATAGAGACCGATATTTGAACAATATCGGTCTCAATAAAATTCGTTATTATTTTATTATTAAACCCAAATGCTGTCTATTGACCTATTTGGGTTTAAACAATTATCGGGTCAGTGCTTCGTATTCCTTTGTCTTAGGATCGTCAGCGCCAAGTGTTCTGTAGCAGCAAGTGTAAAGCGAGTAAGCCCAAACGCTTTTGAACTGGTTGTCAGTGTCGAGATTCTTTGCTCTTTCGAGATAGTTGATAGCGGTGTTGTAAACCTCTATGATAGCCTTCTCGTCAGCAGGAGCAATACGTCCGTTTGTTCCTACAGCTTTCTGAGCCTGATCCTGAGCCTTATACATATAGCTGTTGCCAATAGAAGCGATAACAGCAACGTTGTTAGGCTGTTGTTCCAGTGCCTTGTTGAGGCTGCTGATAGCATCGTCCCACTTCTGCTCGTTCATACAAACCTGTCCCTGCATTGCAAGAGCTGTGAAGTTGTTAGGGTCTTTTGCAATCTTTGCAGCAACTGTAGAGTTCAGAGCCTCTGTGTCATTCATTGAGATGTACATAGAACAGATTGTGCTGAAAATCATATCGTTGCTCTCGTCCTTTGCATAGATGTCCTTAAGCTTAGCTACATAGTTTACAGAGTCAGCATGAGTCTTCAGCTGTGCCTGCATAACGGCAAGCTTAAGCTGCATAGCGTCCTTTGCAAATGCTGTATCGTTCAATGCGATGTCAGCATACTTCTCTGCCTTGTCATACTCTTTCTCGAAATAAGCATAACGGCTTGCATAGTAAGCTATCTGTGTAAGGTTAGCGTCCTTGCTCTTGTCCTGCTCTGCGAAGAGAGGATAGTCAGAGCTTTCAACGTAAGCTGCCAAATACTTGTAAGCCAGGTTGTCGTTGCCAACGTTCTGATAATATACGCCTGCGTTGATCAAGTGGAAACGTATAGCATAGAGACGGTCACCGTTTGACTTGTGGAACTTAGGCTTAACCTTTCCCTTTTCATTAGGCTGGTTGTCGAACTCGTCACACTTTACACCGTCTTCAAGAGATGTAAGAACAGCTGTGTAGAGACCAACTGTATCGTAAGGCTCAACCTTTGTCTTGAGCTGTTCAGCCATCTGGTTGCTTGTAACGATTGCCTGTTCCTTAACTACCTTAGAATAAGAAATGTCAACCAAAGCGTTGTAGCATTTAGCCTTCTCTTCAGCAGATATACTTCCAAGATTTGACTTAAGCAGACTTGAAGCCTCGTTATAATCCTTGATTTTTGAGACTTGCTTGAAGACGTCCTGTGCAAAAGCGGTAGTGCCAAGTATTGCACCGACGGTCATAATTACTAACTTTTTCATAATCTAATATTGTTTTAAGAGTTTATTGATTTTCTGTGTCTTCATCCTCTGCGATGTCTTCCGCATCTACATCGTCAACGATTTCCTCGTCGATGTCTTCAGGAAGCGCTTCGTCTTTTTGAGGTGTAGCAAGAGAGTCGTTCTTTATGGCTTCTGCGTTCTGGTTCCATTCCTTACGGCTTTCGGCTTCAACCAAAGCTTCAAGGTCAGAACTCATAACCTTGCAGACGCTTGATATCACGTCGTTCTTCTTTGAAAGGTTAATCAGGCGCACGCCCTGCGTAGCACGGCCCATTACACGACAGTCGGCAACCTTCAGACGAATAAGTATACCGCTCTTGTTGATTATCATAAGGTCATTATCGTCAGTTACGGTCTTGATAGCCACAAGCCTGCCCGTCTTTTCGGTAATGTTGAGTGTCTTCACACCCTTACCGCCACGGTTGGTCTTGCGGTAGTCTTCTACCTGACTGCGCTTGCCGTAACCGTTTTCGCTTACAACCATTACGGTTTCTTCCTCTGGCTTGTTGATTACGACCATGCCTACTACTTCATCGTCGCCTTCATCAAGACGCATACCGCGAACACCTGTAGAAACTCTACCCATAGCGCGCACAGCGTCTTCATTGAATCTTACGGCTCTACCGTTGCGGTCAGCTAGCAGCAGCTCGTTGTGGCCGTTTGTAAGACGTACACCTACCACTTCGTCGCCTTCAAGGATATTGATTGCTATCACGCCGTTTGCACGTGGACGGCTGTAGGCTTCAAGTATTGTCTTCTTGATAAGTCCGTTCTTTGTAGCGAACACAACGTAATGGCTGTTGATGAATTCCTGATCATCGAGACCACGCAGGCGAAGGAATGCGTTCACGCTATCGTCGCTTTCTATGTTGAGAAGGTTCTGTATAGCCCTGCCCTTTGAATTCTTCGCACCTTCAGGTATTTCGTAGCACTTCAGCCAGTAGCAACGTCCTTTCTTGGTGAAGAACATCATGGTGTTGTGCATTGTTGCCGGATATATGTATTCGGTAAAGTCTTGCTCACGGCTGTGTGCGCCCTTGCTGCCTACACCGCCTCTAGCCTGCTCACGGAACTCTGACAACGGTGTGCGCTTGATATATCCAAGGTGGCTGATGGTTATTACAACCGGGTCGTTTGGATAGAAGTCTTCCGGATTGAATTCTTCGCTTGAATACTTTATCTCTGTGCGACGTGCATCGCCATATTTCTCCTTTACCTCTACAAGTTCGTCTTTCATAACCTTCTTGCAGAGTTCAGGGTCGTCGAGGATTGACTGCAAGTATGCAATCTGTCTTTCAAGTTCTTCGTATTCTGCGTGCAACTGCTCCATACGCAAGCCTGTAAGCTGGCTAAGACGCATGTCAACGATAGCCTTCGACTGCAGTTCGTCAAGTTCGAAACGCTTTTCAAGATTGCGCTGTGCGTCAGAAGGAGTCTTTGACGCTCTGATGATATGCACCACTTCGTCGATGTTGTCGCAAGCTATAATCAAGCCTTCAAGTATGTGTGCCCTCTCCTGTGCCTTGCGAAGGTCGAACTTTGTTCTGCGTATAGTAACTTCATGACGGTGGTCAACGAAATGTCTCACGCAGTCTTTCAGCGTAAGCAGACGCGGACGACCCTTCACCAATGCGATGCAGTTTACAGAGAATGAACTCTGCAAAGCCGTCATCTTGAAGAGCTTGTTGAGAATGACATTCGCATTGGCGTCTTTCTTCACGTCAATTACGATACGCATACCCTGTCTGTCAGACTCGTCGTTGGCATTGCTGATGCCTTCAAGCTTGCCTTCCTTTACCAAGTCTGCTATATATTCGATAAGCATGGCTTTGTTTACGCCATAAGGAATCTCGGTTATGACAATCTTGTCGTGAGAGTCAGAACTCTCTATCTCAGCCTTTGCACGCATTACAATGCGTCCACGACCAGTTTCGTAGGCGTCCTTTACGCCCTGTATACCATATATATATGCGCCTGTAGGGAAGTCAGGAGCCTTGATATACTGCATCAGTCCGTCTGTGTCGATGTCAGGATTGTCGATGAATGCACAGCAGCCGTCAATCACCTCGCAAAGGTTGTGCGTAGGAATGTTTGTCGCCATACCTACAGCGATACCGTTACCGCCGTTCACAAGCAGGTTAGGCACCTTTGTCGGCATAATGCTCGGCTCCTGGAGAGAGTCGTCAAAGTTGTTGACCATATCGACCGTATCTTTCTCAAGGTCGTCCATGATATGCTCGCCCATCTTTGAAAGCCTACACTCAGTGTAACGCATGGCAGCGGCAGAGTCGCCGTCAACGCTACCGAAGTTACCCTGACCGTCTACCAGGGTGTAACGCATGTTCCAGTCCTGCGCCATTCTGACTAACGCGCCATACACAGAGCTGTCGCCATGAGGGTGGTACTTACCGAGCACCTCACCAACAACACGCGCACATTTCTTATAAGGCTTGTCACTTGTATTGCCTATTCCCATCATACCGTAAAGTATACGGCGATGAACGGGTTTGAATCCGTCACGAACGTCAGGCAATGCACGTGCGACAATTACTGACATAGAATAATCAATATAAGAAGATTTCATCTCTTCCTCGATATTGATCTTGATTATTCTGTCTTGGTCAATCGTATTACTATTATCCATTAATTTTTAGTTGTATTAATTTTACTCAAAATGCCGTTTAAGGCACTTCTTTTTCGTTTTAAGACGTTTTCTTTAATTTTAGCGTGCTAAATTAACACTTTTTTCTGAGGTACGAAAATCATTCAGGCGAAATATTTTTATTTTTAATGATTATTATAGAAGAAACGGTGTTTAATTCATAATTATCTTCCGCTGCGCACGATGACCTTCGGTTCATAATTCACAATTCATAATGAGGGCAGACGCCGTTTATGAATTGTGAATTATAAATTAAATAATACCCAGCGAAAATAACTGAACTAACTGAACCAACTGAACCACTTTTCACTTAACCGTTATCCACATGGCTTCGCCTTCCATGCGCTCGGTCATTCGCTGAATAAGCCGTTTCAGAGTTTCGCGCGAGTTAATGACCTTGCCTATCTCCTTGTTTTCTCCAACGAGTATGCAACCCTGTGTGTCAGCAGCAGTGTTGCCTGCATGTATGCGTATTCCGCTGAACATCGGTACGTTCAAGAGCAACGGAAGCCACTTGCCGAATCGTATAGATTTCGTGATTGCTACGGGGTAGCGACCTTCGGGGATAGCGGTTTTGCCCGCTATCTTTTCCCCAGGTTTTCCTTCTCCTATGTTGCGCCATGTAGGTTCCAGCGTGTCGCAGAAATACTTGCCGTCTATCGTTAGCCTGCCTATCGTATAGGCGCTGCGCTTGGCTATGCGTTTAAGTTCAATCTCCATAGACATTGTTGTATTTAAGTTTTTTGTAATTCTTTTTGTCTTTTGTTTTCACGTATCCCCGTATTACCCAATTTTTGAGCATGTTGTATGTACCTTTTTCATTCTTCCCTTGCGATATTCTCACTTTTACCGCTTCTTCACGTGTAAACTCGTCAGGCAGCAGTTCAAGCATGTTGCGAGGGCCTGTGTGCTGTTGTGTCGTGCTGAACACCTGCTCATTCTCGGCAACCTCTATCGCGCTTCCGAAGAAGGTTATCTTGCACCACAGGTCATACTGAAGACTCCAGCGGATAAACTCGTCAAACGTTTCATCCCATTTATTGCCGTTGGCTACATAGAGAACACATGCCTTCAGCCACGCTATAACCAAAGCACGAAACGAAAGATTCTCATACACTCGACTCTGTGACAGACGGGAGAATTCGGCACACTCTTCTTTCAACTGCTTTGCCAGTGCAGTGGCTTCGTTGCAGATTACTCTTCCGCTAGCCTTGCACAAGTTGTCGATATATGGCTTTAGCTGTTTCTCAAACTTAGTGTCATACTCGCCATAAACGGGCATGTCGGCTCCGATTTCCCGTTCTGGAATAGTGCAGAAGTTCAGTCGGCTAATAGGTCCGTCGGTCAGCACACGCGCGAAATATTTCTTTCCCTTCACTATGGTAGTCGACGCGTTCCAGTTGAAGCGTATCTGCACCTTCTCTGTAATTGATTGCGTTCCCACGCGAGTCTGTCCGTATTCGTTATCCGGGTCAAACGCAAGACACATTATCTGAAACTGCTGGTTGCCCTTTCCGCTGCCTTTCAACGCATCAAACTGGTCTATCTCGTTCATCTTGGTATAGAGGAAATGACCGTCTGCCTCGGCAGTTCGCATCACAAAGGCTGGGTTGGTCATGTCAGCGTCGATGCACTGTATTACCAGTCCTTCGGGTCGCTGTCGTTTGTCCTTGTTTGCGCCTTTTGAGTTGACCTCGTTTTTCCATTCCCGTTCACGTCTCTGGTTCTCTGTGTCACGCTTCTTTATGTCAGCCATGATGTGCTTTATAGGCTTGTTTATGCAGTTCTTGCCTGCTCCTGTCGGAGCCATGAGCACGTTCATCAGAGTGGCTTCGTGTTCCTCGTTGTCGATGTAGCGAAAATATACTCTGTGCAGGTGTGCAGCCAATGAAGGAAACACAGCGTGGGCAACGGCAGGCTTGTAGACATCGGGCGTTCTCGACACAAGCAGCTTGATCAGCGGCGGCAGCGTCTTGGGCATCTCCGGAGGTGTAGAGATTTCTTCTTCCTGAACGCTATCTTCTCCGCTTGCCTTGGCTATTGCCTTCTTCATGTCCTTTGGAGTGGAGCAGAACTTCGATGTGCAAGCCGAGTGTATCAGGCTCTTCATCTCCGCTTCGTCAAGCCCATAGCGTGGCATTATTCTGAGCATCATTGCCTCGTCGTTGTCGGTGATATATCGCAAGTGTGATGCAAGCTTGTGCAGCTTTGTGTTGCGCTCACCCTTTTCAGGCTCACCGCCTGTTACCTCAAACCACGCGCTGATAATGTCGCTATAGGGTATGCCCTT
>JAUNIZ010000098.1 GCA_030523165.1 Prevotellaceae bacterium | reverse complement strand
TGTCATTGCGGAAAAGTGTAAGTTTGACAATGACTGCTGCTTGTCATAAGACGAAGAAAGAGTGTTTTATTTGGAACAAAATGAAAGAAAATGCAATTAAATTGCAATTTTTAATAGGAAATTAGCCCTAAAAAGCATCACATCTGTTAAATCTAAAGCCAATTAAACAATTTTCTAACATATAATTTTGAACATACTAAAAATATCCTTAACTTTGCAACTTAAATGGAAGTGTAAAATTATTTAATTTGTAGAGTATTTATGGAAAAAAAGCTAATTATGCTTTTTGTCGGGTTCTTCCTGTCGATAGGAATGGCTTTGGCACAAACAGAAGTCTCTGGTACCGTAATCTCCGAAGAAGATGGTGAGCCTATCATCGGCGCATCTGTGTTTATTGCTGGAACTAAAACAGCTACAGCAACGGATATTGACGGTAAATTCTCGTTGAAGACCAATGTCAAGAACCCTTCAGTAAAGGTAAGTTACGTTGGTATGGTAACGCAGACTGTTAAAGGTAAAAAGAACATGAAGATTGTCCTCAAGCCAGACGCACAGATGATTGATGAAGTTGTCGTGACTGGTATGCAGAAGATGGACAAGCGTATGTTTACCGGTTCGGCTGCAAAGGTAGATGCAGACAAGACAAAGCTTTCAGGTCTTGCGGACGTGAGCCGCTCTCTTGAAGGTCGTGTGTCTGGTGTGCAGGTGTCTAACGTTAGTGGTACGTTCGGTGCTGCGCCAAAGATTCGTGTGCGTGGTGCTACGTCTATTTATGGTAACTCAAAGCCTTTGTGGGTAATCGACGGTGTGATTTACGAGGATAACGTTGACGTGACCGCCGACGAATTGTCATCAGGAGACGCAAAGACGCTTATCTCATCTGCCGTGGCAGGTTTGAACAGCGACGACATCGAGTCTTTCACAGTGCTAAAGGACGGTTCTGCTACCTCTATTTATGGTGCGCGTGCTATGGCAGGTGTGATTGTTATTACCACAAAGAAAGGTTCTAGAGGTAGAGTAAGCGTTAACTACACAGGTGAATTTTCAACAAGACTTAAGCCTTCTTATTCTAACTATAACATCATGAACTCTCAGGAGATGATGAGTGTATATAGAGAAATGGACAAGAAGGGATGGTTGCAGATAGATAACCTTGTAAATGCAGAGAACTCAGGTGTATATGGACTTATGTATCAGATGTTGAAGTCATACGACGCTACTACAGGCCAGTACGGTCTTGAGAACACAGAATCTGCACGTAACGCATATCTTCAGGAAGCAGAGTTCCGTAATACAGACTGGTTCGACCTGTTGTTCTCTAACAGCATTACACAGAACCATGCTGTAAGTATTTCAAGCGGTACAGAGAAATCACAGAACTATTTCTCAATGTCTCTTATGGATGACCCAGGATGGTACAAGCGTAGCAAGGTGCAGCGTTATACCTTCAACGGCAATACTTCATATAATATTCTTGACAACCTTACTGTCAAGCTCGCTGCTCAGGGTAGTTACCGTGATCAGGAAGCTCCTGGTTCTTTGGACCAGACAACAGACGTTGTGTCTGGTGAGGTAAAGCGTGACTTCGATATCAATCCGTTCAGTTTCGCTCTTAATACCAGCCGCTGTCTTGATCCTAACCAGTCTTATACGCGATTCTATACTCCGTTCAACATCTTTGATGAACTTCAGTATAACTACAACCAGTATCAGGTTAACGAATTGATGTTCCGTGCAGAGTTGGAATACAAGCCGATAAAGACTCTTACTATTAGCGGACTTGTTTCAAGACGTGTTTCTCACACAAAGCTTGTGCATAACGTAATGGACGATTCTAACCAGGCTAACGCTTACCGTGCCGGTGTAGATGAAAGTGACGACAACTCTACTGTACGTGACAGTAACCCGTTGCTTTATACAGACCCGGACGATGAGTCAGCTCTCCCTGAAACAGTATTGCCTGAAGGCGGTATCATGTATCAGACAGACTATCACATGACATCAAGCAACTATCGTGCTTCTGCTGACTACCGTGACGTATTTGCAGAGAAACACCTCGTTAACGCTATGGTCGGTGCTGAGCTTTCCAAGGTTAAGAGAACAACCACAAACTGGACAGGTTGGGGATACCAGTATAATAATGGTGGTATCACATATACTCCGTACCTCTGGCTGAAGCAGATGAATGAGGAAAACACTGAATATTTCGGTGAGTCATTCACACGTACAAACATGGTTGCTTTCTACGGACAGGCAGCATACAGCTACGATGAAAGATATACATTCAACGGAACATTCCGTTATGAAGGTACTAACCGTTTGGGTAAGACCCGTCAGAGCCGTTGGTTGCCTACATGGAACATTTCCGGTTCATACAATATCCTGAACGAGAAATTCATGGAATCAGCACGTAGCTGGCTTTCACAGCTCAACTTGCGTGGAAGTTACTCTCTGACTGCTGATACAGGTCCTTCTTTCGTTACCAACGCTCAGGCAATCTATATGACAGCTAACGCATGGAGACCTACTACTTCTGCAGCTGAGTCAAAGATTTATATCTCAGACCTTGCCAACAGCGAACTCACATACGAGAAGAAGCATGAGCTTAACATCGGTATCGACCTCGGTTTCCTACGTAACCGCATTGCTTTGACAGCTGATGTTTACTGGCGTAACAACTATGACCTTATCGGACGTACATATACACAGGGTGCCGGTGGTCAGATTGCCAAGTATGCCAACGTTGCTGACATGAAGTCTAGCGGTGTTGAATTGGGACTCTCTACAGTCAACATTCAGACAAACAACTTCAGATGGAGCAGCGACATTATCTATACTAAGACAAAGAACGAGATTACTTCTCTTGAGACATCTAGCCGCGCTATCGACTTGGTAAGCGGTACTGGTTATGCTCTTGAAGGTTATCCTGTACGTTCTATCTTCAGTTACCGTTTCGCAGGACTTAATAGTGAAGGTCTGCCAATGGTTTACAATGAGAACGGTGAAGCTACTATCGGTGATATCAACTTCCAGGAAACAGAGAACCTTGATTCTTACCTTGTATATGAAGGACCTTCTGATCCTACATGGTATGGTTCATTCAGTAACTCATTCGAGTACAAGGCTAAGTGGGGTAAGCTGAATCTTGATGTATATATTACTTACTCAGGTGGTAATGTTGTTCGTCTTGACCCAATATTCAGCTATGCATACAGCGACTTGTCTTCTCTTCCTAAGGAATTCAAGAACCGTTGGATGGTAGCAGGTGATGAAGCGCATACCAATATTCCGGTTATCGCTTCTACAACTCAGGTTGACCGTTATGGTTCAACAACTTTGAGCTATGCTTATAATGCTTACAATTATTCAACGGTACGTATTGCCAGTGGTGATTTCGTCCGTTTGAAGGAAGTTTCTCTTACTTATGCTATTCCTCAGGAAGCTTTGCGCAAGACATTGCTCAACAGCATGTCTTTGAAGATTGCAGCAACTAACCTCTGCCTGTTGTATGCAGACAAGAAGTTGAACGGTCAGGACCCAGAGTTCTATAACTCAGGTGGTGTGGCTTCACCTCTTGCAAAACAGTTCACTGCAACACTGCGTCTTGGATTCTAACCAGTGTAAAACAAAGCGAATCAATAATTAAGAAACTAAGTAAACATACAAGATTAAGATGATAAAGTCATTATTTAAAATATTATCGCTTGGGTTGGTAGTCGTTTCATTCGCGTCATGTAATGATGTGCTTGATGAGACTCCTGATAACCGAACAGATATCGACACACCGGAAAAGGTGAAGTTGCTTCTCACATCCGGTTACCCGCAGTCGGTTCCGGCTGTTATCTGCGAGTTGAGTGGCGATAACCTTGTAGATAACAATGTTGTTGTTCCTTCAACACATAACGACCCATACTCTGCTTTCCATGAGGAAACATACAAGTGGGAGGATATTAATAACTATTCAACAAGTGAGCAGGATACACCTTATGCTGTGTGGGAAGCTTACTTTGGAGGTATCGCTGTTTGTAACCATGCTATTGAGGCTATTGAGGAAATGGCAGAAGAGAGAGGCACTACTCCACAGACCGATACAGATCTTTCTCCTGCATGGGGCGAGGCTCACGTGCTTAGAGCATACCTCCATTTTATGTTGTCTACTATATTTGCAGAGGCATATAAGGACTCTACACAGAGCCAGAACGATATGGCTATACCTTACGTTACTGATCCTGAGACAACGGTTAACGTTGACTATGGCTCACAGCGTAAGACCGTCAAGGAACTGTATGACTTGATAGAGGCAGACATTCTTGAAGGTATCAACTATATAGACGATGCTTCTTACACTGTGCCTGCATACCATTTCAATCAGAATGCCGCTAACGCTTTCGCTGCACGTTTCTATCTTGCTAAGCGCGAGTATGAGAAAGTTGTTCAGTATGCAACAGCAGCGTTAGGTAGCAACCCTTCTTCTTCATTGCGTAACTGGGCTAATATAAGCACAAATACTATAAGTGCCCAGCTCAACGGTTACAATGACGAGTCTGTTACAGCAAACTTCCTCATTCAGGATGCTTATTCTCTTCAGGATCGTATGCTTTCTGCTTGCCGTTATGCGATTAACACAGGTAGTACAACTTATGGTGTTCCTGATACTCAGGATATTCTCTATTCAAGCGGCCCTAACTGGAGCAGCAGACTTCCGGCTTATGATGGACGTATCTTTATCTGGAGTGCAGGTCAGGAATATGGAATATGGCTGTTCAATGTATATGAGTATTTCGAGTACACAGACAAGATTGCCGGTATCGGTTACGTTCATATTCTCTATCATCCGTTCACTGCAGAGGAAACTCTCCTTTGCCGTGCAGAGGCTGAACTATACCTTGGCAATATAGATGCTGCTATTTCTGACTTGGGCTATTGGACTTCTTCTAAGCAAGTAACAACTGCTCTTGATTTAAGCTCAATCACTACATTCTATGGCAATTCAAGAAACAGTGACTATCTGAGTGATATCCATCCTCAAGAGATGAGTTCTGAGTTCAAGACTCTTACACAGGACGAAGAATATGTATTGCAGTGTATTCTCCATTTCCGCCGTATCGAGACTATGTTTGAAGGTCTTCGCTGGTTCGATATCAAGCGTTATGGAATTAATGTTCACCATGCTTACCGTGGCGCACAGGAGTACAACGTGACAGAAGATGACCTCACATGGGATGATCCTCGCCGTGTTCTTCAGATTCCTAATAATGTAATAACTGCAGGTTATCCGTCAACAGACAGAACGTCTAACGACTTTAACCAGAACAGCAGTATGACGTCTAATCCAATATTAGCAAAATAAACCGTCATGAGAAAGATATTTAAGCTTTTTATTGTGCCGTTCGTTGCATTGTCAATGACAGCGTGCAGCGAAGATGATTTTACAGAATCAATATTCGGAGAGGCAACTGCTGCGGTTGATACCACAGCTACGACAGCGCCTTTCGACCAGTGGGTATATGATAACTTCACTGTTCCTTATAATGTAGCTATTGACTATAAGTTCAATCTTCCGGCATCTGACCTTGACTTCCAGCTTACTCCTGCTGAGTACAAGCGTTCACAGTTGCTGTCACATTTTATCCTTTATCTGTTCTATGACGTATATACAAAATACGGTGGTGAGGATTTCATGAAGCAGTATGGTCCACGTATATTCCATTATATCGGTTCTTCAGGCTATAGCCCTACAACGGGGACCGAGGTGCTTGGTACTGCGTCTGGCGGCGTAAAGATTACCCTTTATAAGATCAATGAAATGAAGGCTTATTCTGAGGATATGGAATACACCGCTTCTGACGTTGACCAGCTTAACGATGATTACTTCCACACTATGCATCATGAGTTCTCTCATATCTTGCATCAGACAAAGTCTTACCCTGTAACATTCGGTCAGGTTACATCTGGAACATACGACCCAATGGACTGGCAGGAACGTGACTCAACAACGGCTCACCGTCTGGGTTATGTTACAAACTATGCTTCTTCTGCTAACTATGAGGACTTCGTTGAGACTCTCTCATGTATCATCACCGATACAGACTATCGTTGGATGACACGTATCATTGACGCTTGTCTTGCTGGTGTGAAGAGTGGTGACAAGGAGTCTATCCTTACATTTATCACTGATAATCTTCAGATCAAGAACTTTGATGCTTCTGACAAGATATGGAACAACTTCACAATCTATGAAGAATCTGAATATGATGAAAATGAAGGTACATACGTCGCTACAGGTAATTATGCTCTTGACGTGCATAGAGACCTTACTTCGACAGTATATAATGGTAGTTCGTATGTAAGTCAGTATCGTTATTCAAATCCTACGTCTTTCACATCATTCCGTACTTTCCTCAACGATTGGGTACCAGTACTCACATCTGAAGATACAGCAGGTATGAATGCAATTCTTAGAAAGATTGACATTGCCAATACATGGTATAATGAAAAATGGGGTCTTGATATCTATGAGATACGTCAGGAAGTAAGTAGCCGTCAAGAGGCTATCAATGATTTTCTGAAGACCGTAACCATTTATGACTATCAATAAGCATCGTAAATATTCAAAATGAAAGTAACTATGATGAAAAAGACAATATATACAGGCATAATGGCTTTGTTGCTCGCTGCGGGCACAGGTTTTACATCATGTACATTTGAAGATGATGATTATTTCGATGAGAGTGCTTCATTGCGTATTCAGAACTTCAATGATTCCGTACAGAGCACTCTTGTAAACTCTGACTACGGTTGGGTAATGCAGTACTTTACCGGTACACAGAATTATCACTTCGAGGGCTTCAACCTCTTTGCAAAGTTCGAAGATTCTGGTAAGGTTCTTATTGCCGGTGACCACAGATATCTGCGTGACGGCAATGCCAATACTTATACAGAGGATGAGAGTACGTACTCTATGCTTGAGGAAGACGGACCGGTTCTTGCTTTCAATACATGGAACGACGTTCTTACAGTATTCGCTGATCCGGTAAATCCGTTCTATGCACCTAATACTCTGGTAAACGATGGTGCAGGTATGAATGGTGACTACAACTATGATATAGCATCATATAGCGAGAATGAAGTTAACTTGCTCGGTGAGCGTTATCAAGGTCCGGTACGCATGATTAAGTGTACAATGCCGTGGGCTGACTATATTAGCCAAACAACAGCATTAAAGAACTATGTTGCTAATACTTCTATCACTAACTATTATATAATATGTGGTACAGACACTCTCTATTTCAGTGGACTCCGTGGTGGAAGAATCCGTTATAGTGAGAGAACTGTTGACCCATTGCAGAATGATAGCGTAGCATGCTGTTTCACTCCTAACGGTTTCCATCTTTCGGAGGAACTGACAATAGGCGAGACAACATTCCAGGACTTCACTCTTGCTGAAGACAGCACCATGCTTGTTTCTGAAGACGGTGCAGTACAGTGTATGGCAATGTGGGACTATTATATAGCTAACCGCACAACATTGTGGGCATTTGACCAGACATTGTTTACTACAGCAATGACTGAAGCTTTCCAAGCTATAAATGATGCTTTGAAAGATTACAACTCTAATTATGAGCTTGTACGCATTTCTTTAGGAAAGTCAACTGGTGGTAACTCTGTAACAGGTGTTGTATTGACATTCTATACTAATGCGAATCAGACAAGAACAAACACCTGCGGTCTTTCTTTGGATATGGCACAGACAGGTTTTGGACAGATGTCATTCACAGTTCCAGAAAGTCCTTCTATGGACCAGAACCTTACAAGTATGTCAAGAAGAGCAACCAATCTTCCTACTGCAATCTCTAATTTCTCAGCGTTGATCGCTGGTACATATAACATGACTCCAAACAACTATTTCCTGCCTACAGGTGCAACATACACTTCTGTTGACGGATCTAAGACATTTGCTTTGGAGTACACAGAATAATAATCCTAACAATCGAAAGCGGTGTGTTCCTCCTTGAGAGGACACACCTATAATAAGTCACTTAAATTAATTAATTTATGAAAAGGTTTTTACTTTTTGCAGCTGTTGCTATCGCCGCAACATCTGTTTCGGCTCAGAAACTGAGCACGAAAGCTGACTTGCGTTCAGCAAAGTCCAATATTATGACTCCTGTGCTTTCTGAAAAGAAAATACAGAAAGCCCCTGTTGCTATGACTAAGGTTGCAGCGCCTGTAAAGCAGAACTCAAAGCTCTTGTCTAAGAAACTTGAGATGCCTGCAGCTTTCGGAAGCAGTATCGTTAGACCGTCTATGAAGAAAGCTCCTTCAAAGGTTGGTACAGTTCAGGCAGAGTACACTGGTACTGGAACAGATTATTCAGAAGGAACTGCTACATCTTGGACAATGTATAGTGGTACTGATTCTTCTACAGGCACACTTCTTTTCGCTGATGTAATTCCTAACATTGCTGTTGGTACAGTTGATTATATCTATGCTACTTATACACAGAGCGGAAGTACAATCACTATCCCTGCACAGTCAGCTGGTTTGTCAATGACTGGTACAGATGGTACAACATATTATATATATCTTTTAAGCGGTGATACTGAAGACGGTTCTATCACTTTGACACTTGGTGAAGACGGTTCTCTTGATGCTGGTGGTCAGGATATTCTTTACGGTGCATTTTCAACAGACGCTGTTGACTTTAATAATTATGGAGGATATGTTGAATATATTTCTAATGTAAAGTATCTTCTCCCAGGACAGGCTACAGCACCTTCTGCAGAGGCAGAGCCAGACGGTCTCTATTTACATGCAGGCTATAGCAATAGTGGATATGGTTATCAGAACAATCTTGTTATGATGCCGGCTTATAACTCTGTTTCTTTTGTTAACAGAACATCTGATCCTTATACAAGTACAGAATGGTCTGTTTCAAGATACGACAATACTACAGGCGACGTAGCAGAGACAATCACTGGTACAGATACAGACTTCACATTCAATACAATCGGTGGTTATACATATGGTCCTGTAACTCTTACAGCAAGCTATGAGGATCAGGCTGGTTCATATACTTGGGGTACAGCTAATGGAAACTATTCTGCTGTTTATGCTTACGCTGGTCAAACGTATACTTCTTTTGAATTTACTGATGGTACATACGCAATGGTGTCTAAGGCAAACATGGACAATTCAATTGCATATTATAGTTTCCTTGGAACACCTGACGTTAACTCACAGAGCTATAGTCTGAGCGACCTTATTCTCTATCAGGGCAAGCCTACAGCTCCTCTTTATATTGAAGGTGTTAACTATTTTGTTAGAAACTTTGTTGACAATGGCATTAACCTTACTTGTCAGATTGTAAAGGCAACACGTACAGCAGATGGCCGTTTGACATTGGGTGATGTTATTGCTGAGTCAACCACTGTTTCTTATGCAACTGATTGGGTAACAGAACTTCAGTTCACTGATTTCTATGTATATGATGAGGATGGTATGACACAGGGTATTGAACACCTCTTCATTGAGGATGAGTTTGCTGTTGTATTCAGCGGATGGGATAATGGCACATTCTCAGCTGCTCCTTATGGAGAATATGACTACAATGAAAATGGTGTTACTTCTACTTTCATCAAGATGACAGGTGATACAGAAAGCGTTTATCGCTTTGGTTCACTTTATTCTCATCAGTGTGTAGGTTTCACAGGAGTTGTTTATGGTTATCTCTATTCTGAAACAGGTTCAGACTTCCAGTTCGATGCAGCAGGTGGTACACAGACAATCACTATAGAACCTATGTTGTGTGCTAGTGACGAAGATAATAATTACACTACAGCTCTTTATGTAACCGATGATTCAGAAATTCCTGACTGGATTTCTGCAGAAGTTACACGTGAGTCTTATACAAGCGATGACTGGTCGTTCGATTTGTCAATCACAGCATCTGCTCTTCCTGACGGTGTAACAGGCCGTTCTGGTAGCTTCGTAGTTTACCAGTGGGGTGCTAAGATGACTATCACAGTATCTCAGGGTGACGCTACAGGTATCACAAACGTTACAGTAACTAAGGAAAAGGCTACTGACGGTAAGACTTACAACCTCGCAGGTCAGAGAGTAAGTGATGATACTAAGGGTATCGTTATCCGTGATGGCAAGAAGTTCATCAACAAATAATAATGACTTTCTATACCGTTAGTCATATAACGGTTAAGTCAACAATTAATAAATGGGATGTGTCAATGACTCATCCCATTTTCTATTGTATTGATTTAGTTTGTTTAGAATAAGTTCATTGGATTTTAAGTTCATCGGAAATGCAAATCCGTCAGAACACAAACACAGAGCAGATAGTTAAGCATTTCTGTTAGAAAAGAATCTCTTCAACAAGAATGTCAAGAAGTAAGGAAAAGTATAGAACTTGCCATTGTAGCCGATATTCTTATATCCAAACTTAATGCCATATTTAACATCTGCATACTTGTCGCTCTTTAACAGATTGTTAAGGGAAGCTGTCGCTCCGTCATTTGCTTTTACTTCTACAGGAATAAGAGAATCAGCGTCTCTGACAAAGAAATCCATTTCAAGTGCAGGCTTGTTGCTGTTGTAATAGAAAAGACTGTATCCCTGTTTAACAAGCATATCACCGACAATATTCTCATATATGGCACCTTTATATGTGCCGAGATTCTTGTTTGCCCGCAAATCCTCTTGCGCCTCTTCGTCAAGCGATGCAACAAGCAGACCTGTATCCTTGAAGTAGATTTTATATAGCTTAGGGTCATAATTCCCTTTGAGAGGCAGTTCCGGATGATTCATGCAGTAGCAGATATTGACAACACCAGCATCTGCAAGCCATTCCACACATCCAATATAATCCCTGTTTCTTGCGTTTTTCGTTATCTTGGTTATCTGGAAACGTTTGTTCTCTTTGGCAAGAAATGTAGAAATATGATTATATACGGCTTTCACCTTCGCCTTGTCTAGACCTTCCACATATTTGGTAATGTCTTCTTCATAGTCCTTTAGTAGCTGCTTCTGTATGTTCAATGTGCCACTAAAGTTCTTGTTCTTTATATACGTATTCACCACTTCCGGCATTCCTCCTATAATGACATAATCTCGGAACAAATCCATAAGGACATCCAACTGCAAAGAAGAAAGAGGCTCAACGTTATGCATGTGTGTATATAGGTCTTCTATGAAATCATCAGAATAGCCTTTAGCCCAAAGAAATTCTTCAAAATCCATAGAATGCATCTCGTAGTCGTCTTTATAGCCTACGCTATTGGATTCTATCTCTTTATAATTGATTCCCATAAGGGAGCCGGAACAGATGACATCAAACCGCCCGTCAAGCTTGAAAAATTTCAAAGACGATGCACAGTTGGGGCATGCCTGCAACTCATCAAAGAAGAAAATAGTCTCTCCTGGTATAAACTTGAATTCCGGATTCAGCAATGAGATATTCTTTAGTATGGTGTCTACTTCCAAGCCGTCGTTGAATATATCGCGGTATTTCTTCTGTTCCACAAAATTGATTTGGATGACACTGGTGTAATTCTGACTTGCAAACCACTCTATAGACCGTGTTTTCCCTATCTGACGTGCCCCTTTAACGATAAGCGGCTTCTTGTCAGCGTTATTCTTCCACGCAATCAAATATGCATCAATTTTTCTTCTCAACAGTTTATCCATATAGCATAACAGTCTAATATATTTGCAAATATAGTGATTTTTCACGTAATCCGCATACTATTTATGTGAATTTTTCACATAATCCGCTTATTTGGGTCTTTAAATTTCACATAATCCGCCTGATTTATCCCCGATATTTCACATTATCCCTAAAATCTTTTATATAGACATGTAGATGAAAAGAGAGTTCGCCACCTTTCGGGGACGGAAAGTTTGTATGCTTTATAGTCCGCAAGCCACGCTATCGCTCGCATGCGGTTAGGGAGGGTTCGCCCCTTTCAGGGACGATGTTGTAGATGTCTGCTTAACGTCTGAGGGTCACGCTATGCTCACCCT
>JAUNIZ010000333.1 GCA_030523165.1 Prevotellaceae bacterium | reverse complement strand
CATGTTTGTTTGATGGTATATATAATAATAGGTATAAGGTAATGTGTATATATACAAAAAATACCGTTAGCTTGAAAGTCGCCAACGGTATTTGCATTAATAATATGTATAAGTATTATTTCTTGATAACCTTGTCTGTTGTAGACTGTCCGTTAGAATATGTAATCTTGCGGATGTTGATGCCTTTAACAGGAGTGCTAAGTTTTACACCATCAAGTGAATAGTACTCAATCTTTGATATTTCAGAACTTGTAACAGTCTGTTTGATACCTGAAGTAAATGCTGGGTAATATTCGTCAACGGCTGAAATTGCATCAGCATTTCCTGCTTTAACGATATCTTCAACTATAGAATTCAAGTAAACTTCAAGGTTTGTGTACCAACCTTTAGTTGTGTCAAGAGTGTAGAGATTAGCGTCATCAGCATTGTTAGGGTCAAGACCGTTAGCTGTTTCCCATGCGTCAGGCATACCGTCTTCGTCAGTGTCATAATCTGCAGCACGACTTTCTGATGTCAATGTAGGATAGCTTGCTGTTGTTACATCTTCTTCTCCTTCAGGGTCATTGATAAGGTCAATAATACCTGCAGTCTTTGATGTCGCTCCGGTATATGTTGTAGTACCGGTAGTTGCCTCTTCCACATAACGTGCATCTACAGCGTCGCGATACAAGCTGGCTCCGCCGTAAGCCAAAACTTTCTCGTAGGCAACCTGTGCAGAATGAGTAGTAACGTCACCAGCATCGATAGGTTCATCCAACTTGATCTTTACGCAATCCACACCGCTTGAGTTCTGTACGTATGTAACATTTTCTCCATAAAGATGGTCTGCATCAGGAATATATCTTTCGCCGTCAATGATAGTACCTCCGTCATAAGTTACACCTGACCAGTCGTAGTTTTCAGGGTTTGTTGCCGCTGTAACATAGTTACCGTTGATATAATAACGAGACAGATAACCGTTGAACGAGTCACTGCTGCCTTGAACAGACATCTGTGTTACACGTGTTGTGTTTTTTGTGCCAGGGCCAGCCTTATAGTAGTTGTTTATCATGTTGATATATCCACCACCAGGGCCACCGTAGCAACCGTTGCCAGTACCCCAGTTGTACATCACACAGTTACGGAAGTCAACCTGCTCAGCCTGCAATGCATTTTCATATTTGTCTTTGTCATAGCCAGTCCAGTTGTAACGTGCGCCATTGAAACGAGGTGAACGGTTCTGAACGTGTGCAATGAAATTGTGATGGAAAGAAGCTCCCTTGCCTCCCCATATACCGCCATAGCTATGCTCACCCTTGCTGTGTCCAGGGTTAGCAAGACCTTCTGCTATTGTACACCACTGCATTGTGAAGTCGCGGTTGTCATAGAATGAAGCAACCTCGTCGATACTCCAAGAGAAAGAACAGTGGTCTAATATGATATTCTTATGGCGTCTTCCCCATGTAGCATCGGCACCGTCATCAACCTCTTTTACCTGTGAACGTCTACAACGTATGAAACGCACAATCACGTTATCGCAGTTTCCGAAATAAAGGGTATAGTAACGGAGGGTAATACCGTCGCCCGGTGCAGTCTGGCCTGCGATAGTAGTATTTGATGTAACGTTAAGCTGGTTCTTCAAATCAATATAACCGCTTACATCGAACACGATAGTTCTTGGTCCAGGCTGTGACAAAGCCCAACGCAAAGTACCTTCACTGCTACTGTCATCGAGTGAAGTAACGTGATAGACATAACCGCCACGTCCACCAGTCGTGGTGTAACGAGCGAAACCTTCTGCTCCAGGGAATGCCGGAACATCATCTGCAAAAGCCGTTGTAGACAATGCAGCGGCTGCAAAAAACAATAAAAGTTTTTTCTTCATGATTAATTTTTTATT
>JAUNIZ010000332.1 GCA_030523165.1 Prevotellaceae bacterium | reverse complement strand
TGTCTGTAACTGTAATTTCCTGATAGGTCTTGTCGTTGTGCTCGCTTGTAGTGAAGCTGAGAGCAGCAGCCACAAGATCGTCTTTGTAGAGCTGCAACGTAGCATTGTTGCCGAACAGCGAGCATACATATTCGTTTGCCCACGCGTTGCCCATTTCCTTAAGCAACACCACTCGCTTGTTAATCGTTCCGCTTTCAGCCTTCTTGCTTGGCAAGGTTATCATCTCACCGCTGTTTACTACCTTATAAATATTTGTATTCATCGTCTTTTAATTTTAAATTATAAATTATTAATTATGAATTGGCTTGCGTTTTGCTTAGGTCAGCGCGCTTATTAAAACCATCGGCATAAACCGCTTTGCCACAGAACTCCGTTGTGGAATTCCATAGGCAAAGGTAGTCAATAAAAGAACGACAATCAAGAAATTCCCACGAATGGGAAAAATCATGGGAATTTGGGGAAAAATTATGGAATAAAGTGATGTTTTAGGAAAAGGCAATGAGAGACAGCAAAAATTTTCCTTTTTACTTTACCGATTGAATAGTTTTGCTTATATTTGCAGAAAAGTTTTAAATTTGTGTGTTTTTACACATAGTGGTGCGTAATTAAACAAAAAAGGGTCGACACCTGTGAAGGCATCGACCCTTTTTTATTTACGCTTCAAGCAACTTTATCAACTCAGAAGCCACTACTATCTGCTTGCGGTCATCTTCGTTTATTCCGTCTTTGAGACCACCCCATTCCCTTACACTTGTTTTGCGCAATGAGGCTGAAAGCACCACCTTCTTGATAGAATCGTAGTTGCAGCGTGGATAAACCTTGTCCATGCCGAGGTCAGACATACTGCGCACGAATTCTGCCAAGTTCTCGGAATAGCCTTCAAGTTCTTTGAGAACTTGAAATACGGCATACCACTGGAGTTGTTTTTTGAAAATCTTTTCTCCATCTTTGTCTCTTGCCTTGGTGAGTGCTGTAAGTATGTCTTTCATTGCTTCCTTGGAACAGGTGGAAGCCTTTGGGGCGATGTTCTCAGCGTTCTTCTCGTCCAACTTGTCTCTCAACAGCATAATCTCTTTCTTGTAGTAGTAGCCACCGTTTTCATGTATTCTGCGCAATATCTCAAGAACAGAGCTGGTTAAGTTCACAGAATTTGATTCTATGGCAATTTTCACAATATCGCCTGCGTCTATCAGCGGCTTATCTTGTTGTTCCTCAAAATCCAACTTGACATAACGGTACGACTCACAATAGTCCCCGTCAGACCTCTTTTCTTCAAACCTGTCTTTGTATACATTGGCATCGTATATCAATTGTGAGATATAGTCAAACAAGTCAGGAAATGGCGCACATGATTCATCCGACAACATTATGCACCTCATAATCACCAGCACCAAGTAAAGCGTGTCAGCAGCCATGCTCTCGGATCTTTGTATAAAAATATCTTTATCAACGTCGTAAAAGCGCTTGTACTTGACGGTAAGCTCTCTGCATATCTCCCTAACCTCCATTTCCGTCTTAAAGGTAGAGGAAAACCGCTTTATAACGGCAAGAGCCTCGCACCACGCTTCAACATCCGATATGTCGCTGCGTGGCACTATATCTTCTATTTCGTAGGAAACTTTGTTAAATACTTCGTCTTCCATGCAGAGCTTGCGCAACGATGGAACTAAAGCTTTCGGTAATTTCTCGTAATACATCATGATGTCTATAAAATTTTCATAGTGCGGATAGGGTTAACAATGCAAAGTTACAAAATACTATAGACACAAAATATATGTTTAACAACTTTTCACGCTGTTTTTTTTATATATAAAATAAATTTGCGTGCAGGCAGCACATAGCACAATAAAAATCCTATGCTGGAAACAAAATAATAACGCTATTTTTTATGATAT
>JAUNIZ010000097.1 GCA_030523165.1 Prevotellaceae bacterium | reverse complement strand
ACAAGAAAATCTCTGATAATGTATTCAACAAACCTGTTGTTCAACAAGATGTAGACTTCAATTCGTTTGGCGTTGGCGTTACTTTTAGACAAAGCAATAAAAGTCGCGATTTCATCGAAAGCGATGCCGATGAAGAAGCCAATGAGCAGAAGACATATATCAAAATGGGCAATATTCTGCATAATCTGTTTTCAAAGATACGTACAACAGATGATATACCGGGTATTATTAGACAACTGGAATTTGACGGAGTGTTGTATGACAACGATATAACTGCAGACAAGATGCGCGATACTTTGGAGAAAAGATTGTCTGACAAAAGAGTTGCAGACTGGTTTAATCCTCGTTGGCAGCTATTCAATGAATGTAGCATTCTCTATGTAGACAAAGAAACGAACAATGTGGTAGAACGTCGCCCTGACCGTGTTATTACCGACGGTAAAGAAATGATTGTCATTGACTTCAAGTTCGGTAAGCCTCGTGAAGAGTATAAAACGCAAGTAAGACAATATATGCAGCTTCTTGATTCTATGGGATACAAGAACATTAAAGGATACTTGTGGTTTGTATATTCAAACAAGATAGAAGAAGTAAATATGTGATAATGTTTACTTTAACATAAACGTATAAACAGTTGGAATAAAGCATTTTAATACAGATATGAAAACATTTCTTGAATTTGTTGCCGAAGATATATTGCAGAAATACGGAACTGACTTGTCACGAATAGCAGTTGTATTTCCAAACAAGCGTGCATCGCTATTCCTGAACGAGCATCTTGCACGCAAAGCAAATAAACCAATATGGTCACCATCATATATTACCATTAGCGACTTGTTCCGTCAACATTCATCAAAAACTATAGGTGACCCGATAAAACTTACATGTGATATATATAAAAGTTTTATTGAATGCACAGGAATAAACGAGACGTTAGACCATTTCTATGGGTGGGGACAACTGCTGTTATCTGATTTTGACGATATAGACAAGAACATGGCTGATGCGTCAAGAGTATTTGCTAATCTGAAAGATATTCATGAACTTGATGACATTTCATATCTGACCGACGAGCAAAAGGAAATGCTTCAGAAGTTCTTCAGCAACTTTTCAGATGACCATAATTCAGAGCTTAAACGCCGTTTCCTTCAGTTATGGTGTCATTTTGAAGATATTTACAACAATTTCAAAAACCGATTAAATGAGCAAAACATAGCATACGAGGGTATGTTATATAGAGAAGTAGCGACCGATGAAACCGTTGAATTTGGTTATGACAAATATCTTTTTGTCGGTTTCAACGTGATTCAGAAGGCAGAACAAGTATTATTCAGTAGACTGAAAGATGAAGGCAAGGCACATTTCTATTGGGATTTTGACAAATATTATATGAAGGCTTCCAATGGAATGTTTGCTACCAACGAAGCAGGACATTATATTTCGCAATATCTAAAGTATTTCCCGAATGAGCTTGACATTGATATTAGCGAGATATATGACAACTTCAGCAAAGACAAGAATGTAACATACATCAGTGCTCCTACAGAAAACATTCAAGCAAGATATGTAACTAACTGGCTAACAGAGAACAATAGATACACAGAAGGCAAGAAGAATGCAATAGTTTTATGCGATGAATCTTTGTTGCAGACAATAATTCATTATATACCAGATGAAGTTGAAAAGGTAAATATAACTACAGGTTATCCGTTGGTAAACACACCTATCGCATCACTAACAATGCAACTTCTTGCATTGCAGACAATCGGTTTCTCGCCAAGCAAAGGGCGTTTCCGTTTGAAATATGTTATTCAGGTATTGTCACACCCTTATATACATTATATTTCAGACAAGTATTCTGAACTTGCAAACGACTTGAAAGAAAAGAGGGCATACTACCCTACTTCTGAAAGACTATCTGTTGACGATAATCTGAAAACACTATTCAGAGCGTCTAACGGCAATTCAGAGATAATACAATGGATATTAGACGTATTGCGTCTGATTGCATCTGGAAACAAAGAAAATGACCCTTTGTTCCAGGAATCAATATTCAGAATGTACACGTTGATTAATAGAATTGGTGAGCTTATTAAGTCTGGTGACCTCGATGTAGACACTATTACCATGCAGAAACTGATTTCACAACTCATTGCATCTACATCTATTCCTTTCCACGGAGAACCTGCAGAAGGAATACAGATAATGGGAGTGCTGGAAACAAGAAACCTTGATTTCGACAATGTGCTTATTCTTTCTTGCAATGAAGGCAACATGCCGAAAGGCGTAAATGATTCTTCCTTTATTCCTTACTCTATACGCAAGGCATACGGATTGACGACAATCGACAATAAAGTAGCAATATATGCTTATTATTTTTATAGGCTTATACAACGTGCATCGAATATTACCATAGCTTATAACAATTCAACTGATAACGGACATACAGGCGAAATGAGCAGATTCATGCTGCAACTTATGGTGGAAAGCAATTTCAATGTAAATCAGAAGTATTTGAGAACTGGTCAGAATCAAATATTCAATGAACCGGAAACAATAGAAAAGAATGAGCATGTAATGAATGTTCTGAATGACATAAGCTATCTTTCCCCTACGGCAATAAACAGGTATATGCGTTGCCCTCTACAGTTCTATTATTACACGATAGCGGGATTGAAAGAGCCAGATGACCTTGGCGATGATGAAATAGATAACCGCATGTTCGGAAATATATTCCATAAAGCAGCTGAAATAATATATACGAACATCCTTAAGACAGGCGTTATTATTACGTCAGAACAGATAAACAATGTGCTTAAGCATAGGGAAACAATAGAACGTGTAGTTGACCAGGCATTTGGCGTGGAAGTTTTCAATCGCAAGCCAGACAGTATCGATAAAATCGAATATAATGGTTTGCAGTTGATTAACAGAGAAGTGATTATAAGATATATAATACGTCTGCTTGAGATAGACCGTTCATTGGCTCCGTTTAAAATAAAAGAACTTGAATCAGCTGTCTATGATGACGTGACCATTAACACTAGTGACGGTGAAAAAACTATAAGCATCGGTGGAAGAATAGATAGAATAGATCAAGTAGTTGACCGTGAAAGCAATATGGAAAAGATAAGAATAGTCGACTATAAAACTGGTGGTTCACATTATAAAGGCAAGATAAACAGCGTGGAAGAAATATTCCAAATGCCGATAGAACCGCATAAACATGCTGACTATCATCTTCAGACAATGCTCTATTCAATGATTGTAAGAAACAAGAATGAATACAATCCTCAGCAGCTTCCCGTCAGCCCTGCTCTATTGTTTATACAACACACGCAAGAGGAAGATTATGAACCGATTATAAAAATAGGTAAAGACAAGGTAACAGATATAGAAATCTATAAGGAAGAGTTTCATGAACGGCTCGTTTCTCTATTGGGAGAGATATTTGAACCACAGTCTCCGTTCTATCCAACTGATAATCAAGATATCTGTTCGTTATGCCCTTATTCTAGACTATGCGGTATAAAATAAACGATTGCCGATTTACATTTGAGTTGTTTCATGTAAATCGGCAATTATTATCTCATATTGTCGTCAGAGAAAGATAAAGGTAGAATATCCTTTACACTATTCAATACGTATATGCCGTTGGTGCCATAGAGATATATGGTAATATTGCGCTTATATCTGCATTCCATCTCCAATATAGCCTGTCTGCATGAGCCACATGGCGCTACTGGGTTGTCTATGAATCCAGATTTGTTCTTTGCCGCTATGGCTATATGCGTTATAGGCTTGTCTGGATAGTTAGATTGAGCATTAAATATGGCAGAACGTTCAGCACATAATGTTACTGAGAATGCAGCGTTTTCCTGATTTGCTCCTATTATTTCAGTGCCGTCTTCAAGTCTAAGTGCAGCACCTACGTTAAATTCTGAATATGGAGCGTATGAGTTTTCTGTAGCTTTGATTGCTTTATTAATCAATCTTTGCTCGTTTTCCTCCATTTCATCGAATCGGCAAAACTTTATTTCTGCCTTTAAAGTAATATTTTTCATAGTTATATAATTTAGTTAGAGGTTTCTTCCTTAATATATTCATAGCATCCGATATCGGGCAGTTCGTCACGCTGATTACCGTCACGATCGGTAGATGTTGAATATTCTGCGTTAGCGGCACCAATAGCTTTCGATATGGAGTCAAGACGGAAGTTATAGATCATATTGTCTATATCTACCAGCTTAAAGTTCTTTTCGCCAGTGCTGTCTGTATCAGCCACATCTTCCCAAATAATATTTATAAGGTTGGCATCTTCTTCTTCAGGTTCAACTGAACGCAATAGAGAGTTCATGAAAAGATAATTGAAATCAGCGTCTTCAGACAATCCCTCTCCCATCAAAACATCGTCAGCATAGCCAGTAACGATGCTGTTTATACAAAGCATCTGAAGCAATGGGTATGATATTTCATTGTTCAAGTTGGTGAATCGCAATGCTGCGCCACGGTCAGCATCAAACGGATAGAACTGGGCTAACGTGCAATGCAATAGCAGAACACTACCTCCCAACACATATACACAATCATCCAAAGTGTTTGAAATCTGCGAGTTAACAACATTAACCAAACAATTTGTTGACTTCAAACCATATCCCTGACAGTTATGAATTGTACTGTTGATCAGTTCCAACTTCTCTATTGACACATCAGAAGAATCGCAAACGACACCATCGTAAGTGCTATGTATATCTGTATAGTTGATGCTATTGCCGTAAGAAGACTGATAGAATCTGATGCCGTTCCATTGACCGCTTACCCTATCGTATGGCAGATAGTCAAACATATTGTCGGTTCTATCGCCACGCAAAACTACATTATTGTTTGCCGAACCTTCTGTAATAAGCTTTCCGTAAACATCTATTCCTGCGTCAGAGTGGAAATAAATCGTTGAACCAGCTGCTATGCGCAATGTTGCAGCGCTATCTACCGTTATGCCACCATATATTACCAATGGCTTTGAAGATGAATCTATCGTAGTGTCAGACTTAACTTCAAGGTTAGTCAAAAGCGTAGCATCCCATGAATAAGCATTAAGATTTACACTCTGTTGAACACCGCTTTCTAGTGTGAATACAAGATTATCTTCAATCTTTTGAGGGTCAACGCTTCCTGTTTCTGCCGATGTCAACTCAACAAAAACACGAATGCTGTCTTTGTTTCGTATATCAACGTTTGTCACTTGATAGCCAGATGACTGACTCAAATACTCGCCGTCAACGTTTGCTCTAAAGCCTGTCTGATTGCCGTTAGCAAGCCTTATGCTTGTACAACGAATGCCATCACCCGACTTATTATATACCCAGAATGAATATGTAGGTGTTGGAACTTTAGAAAACACCGTATCCATCGTTATCGTATCAGTAGAAAATGTAAGAGTGTTAGACGATGATATTGAAAACGAATCATCGTCACTGCATGACAACATAACCGATGTCATGACTATAATTGATATAAGAAAACAAATCTTTTTCATCAACTATATAACGCATTTAAGGCTTGAATATTGCATGAAGAGATATAAAGTGCAAGCCAATTCCGGCAATATCGTTTTATATTGTCTTGATTATTCCAGAATAATCTTTAGTCTTCAACAAGTCTTCGATGCTTATACACTTGTTGGCTTTCATGTATTTGTCGATAATGGTGACGTATTTTGTGTTATAGAACTTCTTGTCTAACAACACATTACATACCCACATCACTTTACCCATGTGTAAGTCTCGTTCTATCTGTTGACGCGATTCAAAGTCATATAACGGATATAGACTCAACAAATAAAATACTATACAGTCAGGAACAATATATTGCCTGCTCATGGTTTTCCTTTGAGAAGGAAGATAGTATTTCTTGTAAATCGGATAGTTTTCTCCAAGATATTTGTCAAGAGATATACCTATTGTATTATTACCTATTACTATACTCTGATCCAAAGCCCCTATCTGGGCATATATCTGCGGTATCTGTAGCGATGGAACGTATGACTTGAATTTCTTGAAAGCGTCATCAAGCTGCTTGTTTATATCATCCATATTTGCATACTGCGACTCTGCGTCAGATATAATCATCTGTAGAGTGCTGTCCTGATAGAATGATAGAAACTTGCTGTTAATCTGCGGGTCATTTACTTCACCTAACTTTAAAACATCCTCTATCAGCGTGCGCGTCTCTATCGGATAATCGGTGTTCATCTGCTGAAGTGCAGAGAAATCGCTTGTCGTAAGATACTGACTCTCAAGCCTGTCATAGCGATTCACTTCAATGCGCTTATCTTCTGAATAATCACCAAATAACTTATTCTTAAATTCACATGAACTTAAGAATACAGTAAATGCCATTATGAGATAATAAACGCTTTTCACTTCGAATGAACATTATTTGCTGCAAAGATAATTAAAAACATTGAATCGGCAAAGAATTTAGCTAAAAAGTTTAAAATTTTCCATTAAAAACCGCATCGTTAACTTTAAATTTATGAAATTCAGCTAATAATATAGAAATCGACAAAAATAAAAACAAGATTTTATAACTTTGCACTTACAAAGAAGAAAAAGACATAAAAATCTACATCTATGAATAAGAAAATTTCTGCATTTATGCTGCTTTCGGCAATGATAGCAACATCTGCTTACGCTCAAAAGACATTTGACGTAACGGTAACGAACAAGTTCAAGACTGCTAAAACCAATGAGCCAGTAGTAATAGAACTGAAAGATTTCGGTTTTGACGTCAAGTCTGCCTTAGTAAAAAACAATGGTCAGGAAATAGCATGTCAGCTTGATGACCTCGACCAAGACGGTGTTTTCGATGAATTATGCTTCATGACAGACGTTGACAAGAAATCGTCTAAGACATTCAATGTAACGCTTTACGATGAAGGAACGCCACGCGTATATGATTCTAAGGTATATGCCGAGCTGATGCTTATCAACAGAAAGGTGAAGATAAGCAACCAGCAAGACCTTTATATATCGCAGCTTACCGTAGAGAAAGGCACTAACCCATATCAGGCAGTGCATCATCACGGAGTGGCATTTGAAAACGAACTGCTTGCCATGAGAGTGTATTTTGACCATAGACAAACGGTAGACCTTTACGGAAAACAGCACAAGGGGCTTGAACTAAAGGCTACACAGTTCTATCCAAGCAAAGAGCAAAAGGAAGCAGGATATGGCGATGACGTGCTTTGGGTAGGCACTTCTTTCGGTCTTGGCGCATTGAGAGGCTGGGACGGCAATGCCCAGACAATGCTCAACGACGTTGACTATAGAACACAAAGAATAATTTCAAAAGGCCCTGTCCGTGCGATTGTTGAGATTGAAGACAAGGGTTGGACACCTCAGCCAGGCCAGAAGAAAATCACAATGAAGACATTCTACACTATATATGCGGGCAAGAGAGAATGTTCGGTTGATGTTAAGTTCAACAAGAACGCAAGCGACTATCTGTTTGCAACAGGTCTTGTAAATGTCAAGAACTCAACTGAATACTCAGACAAAAAGGGTGTTCGCGGATGCTGGGGAGCCGACTGGACAGTTGCTCCAAAAGACACTGCTGGAAGGAAAAAGGAAACAGTTGGCTTGGGTATCTATGTTCCAATTGAATATATTGTAAGTGAAGAAAAAGCGAACAAAGACGATTACGCTTACGTTGTAAAGACAAACGGTGACGAACTTCATTATAAAATCACCTATTGCAGTGATAATGAAGACTTTGGATACCATAACGAGAAAGACTGGTTTGCATTCTTGGAAGACTGGAAGAAAGATATTCAGCAGCCTTTGGAAGTAAAAATCGTAAAGTAAAAATGTTTGTTTGATTTCGAATACAATCATATAAACAATAGCTTTGCCTCATTGCCGTTCACTATAAAACAAAGTGATAGCAATGAGGCAAATTCGTTTTAGACAATAACCACGCAAAACATAATTATAACAGATATACTGTTTGCATTTTATAAAGCATAGTTTTACGACAAGGAAAGCATAGTTTTCTTCATGCTAAAACTATGCTTTGCAAACGCCAAACGATTGTGTTTGATTGTCAAAAATTTGACATGTCAACAACTATCATCAAGACAAACGATTTACAACACATAAACATCGATTTCGAAAGAATAATTGTCGTTTATACACTAATAATTGATTAAATACTGATAAAAATAGATTTTTGCACTAAAAAACACATCCAAACTTTTTGCCATTTAATAGAAAAGTGATAAATTTACACCCAAAATCTAAAACATGTATTAACCAAACAAGTATGAAGAACATTAAGTTTAGTTTTCTTGGACTGGGCTTGGCTATAGCCACCCTGACGGCTTGTTCTACAAAGAACGAAGCAAATATGACCGTTTCTGGCCTTGATCAGGCAGCGTTTGACACTACAATCAACGAGAAGCCTGTAAGGTTGTACACACTGAAAAATGACAACGGCATGGAAGTTTGCATAACGAACTTCGGAGGAAGACTTGTTTCTCTCGTTGTTCCAGACAAAGACGGCAACCCTCAAGATGTTGTTCTTGGCTATGACAACGTTGCTCAATATGCAGATAGCGTAAACAGTCCGAGCGATTTCGGTGCTGCTATCGGCAGATATGCAAACCGTATCAACAAGGGAAAAATAGTTATTGCTGGCGACACAATACAGTTGCCTACAAACAATTTCGGCCATTGCCTGCATGGAGGCCCTTCTGGTTGGCAATATCAAGTATATGATGCAGTTCAGCCAAACGATTCAACACTGGAGCTTACAATGAACTCTAAAGACGGTGACAACAATTTCCCTGGCAATGTAAAAGCAGTTGTAACTTACGTAGCACGTAGCAACAACAGCCTTGACATTACTTATAAAGCCACAACAGACAAGGAGACAATTATCAACATGACAAACCATTCTTATTTCAATCTTAATGGTGACCCAACGAAAGACGTTGAGAACTGTCTGTTGTATATCAATGCCGACAACTATACTCCTACTGATACCACTTACATGACAACAGGCGAGATAGCTAAAGTAGAAGGCACTCCGATGGATTTCCGCACTCCTACCGAGATTGGAAAGAACGTGAACAACTTCGACTTCGAGCAGATTAAGAATGCCAACGGTTATGACCACAACTGGTGTTTGAACACATACAAAGACGGCAAAGGTGACGATACACAGGTTGCAGCTAGCCTTTATTCTCCGATAACAGGCATTTTGCTTGAGGTTTATACAAACGAACCTGGTATTCAGGTATATACAGGAAACTTCCTTGAAGGTAAAGTTGAAGGAAAGAAAGGCATAGCTTACAACAAGCATGCTTCATGCTGCCTTGAGACACAAAAATATCCAGACACACCGAACAAGCCTGAATGGCCATCGGCAACACTCAAGCCAGGCGAAGAATATTACTCACATTGTGTATTCAAGTTTAGTGTTAAATAGAAAGAAAACAATAAAATAATTAATTTATAAATCTACTAACAGAATAATAAAATGAATTGGAATTCTAAAGAATTTATGTGGCTCGATTGGGTCATATTGGCATTTGGTTTGATTTTTGTCATCTGGTGGGTTTATCGCGCGGTCAAGAAAGACAAGGAAGCGATGAAAGGCGCAGATAGTCAAGATTATCTTTTTGGCAAGGGTGAGCCTTGGTATGTTATCGGAGCAGCTATCTTTGCTGCAAACATCGGTTCTGAACACCTTGTAGGTCTTGCCGGAACAGGAGCAAAAGACGGTGTAGGTATGGCACACTGGGAGATGCAGGGTTGGATGATTCTGTTGCTCGGCTGGCTTTTCGTGCCGTTCTATCAGCTTCTTAACAATAAGATGGGCAAAATCATAACAATGCCTGACTTCCTGAAGTTCCGCTATACTCAGCGTACAGGTTCATGGCTTTCTATTATTACGCTTATCGCTTACATTCTGACAAAGGTCAGCGTAACGGCGTTTACAGGCGGTATATTCTTCGAGTTTCTGCTTGGTCTGAACTTCTGGGTTGGCGCTATCGGACTGATTATTCTTACTGGTATATTCACTGTTCTAGGCGGTATGAAAGGCGTAATGACAATATCTGCCATTCAGACACCTATTCTTATTATAGGTTCTTTCCTTGTGTTGTTCCTTGGTCTAGCTACTCTTGGAGGTGGAAGCATCTCTGAAGGCTGGTCTGCAATGATAGCACACGCAAGCCAGTTGCATGACGGTTTCGGAACAAACCACATGTTCCACTGGGACGAAGCAGACCCTATGTATAAGGAATATCCTGGTTTTGTTGTGTTCATCGGCGCTTCTATCATCGGTTTCTGGTATTGGTGCACTGACCAGCATATCGTTCAGCGTGTTCTTGGACAGACTAAAGGCGAAGCAAACGAAGTGGTTATGGCACGCGCTCGTCGTGGTTCCATAGCAGCAGGATATTTCAAAATTCTCCCTGTATTCATGTTCCTCATTCCTGGTATGATTGCTGCTGCATTGGCATCAAACGGTCAGCTCTCAATGACTGAGCACGATACAGACGCAGCATTCGCATTGATGGTTAAGGAAATGCTACCTGCTGGTATTAAGGGTATTGTAACTATCGGTTTCGTTTGCGCTCTTGTAACATCGCTTGCAGCATTCTTCAATTCATGCGCTACCCTATTCACAGAAGACTTCTACAAGCCACTTCGCCCTGGAAAGAGCGAGGAAAGCTATGTGCTTGCAGGAAGAATAGCTACAATAGTAGTCGTTGTATTGGGTCTTGCATGGATACCTGTAATGATGAGCCTTGGCAATCTCTATAGCTATCTGCAAGGAATCCAGTCATTGCTTGCACCTGCTATGGTAGCTGTATTTGCACTTGGAATCTTCTCTAAGCGCATCACACCGAAGGCAGGTGAATGGGGCTTGATTGGTGGTTTCATAATCGGCATGATACGTCTTATAACGAATATCATCACAGATACAGGCAATGCCGACATGCAAGGCGCATTCTGGGATTGCACAGCATGGTTCTGGCAGACTAACTGGCTAGTATTTGAGGTATGGCTTCTCGTATTCCTGATTGTTCTCATGTATGTTGTTTCATTCTTCACGAAGAAACCTTCTGCACAGCAGATTGAAGCTATCACGTTCACAGGAAGCTACAAGAAGACAATCAGAGACAGCTGGAACATGTGGGATGTTATAGCAACTCTTGGCGTAATCGCCTTGTGTGCAGCATTCTATGCATACTTCTGGTAATACAAAATCATTCATCTCCAGCGTTTTGATAAATGTCTGGAGATGAATTAAAACATTATAAAAATGGCAGCATATTATAGCGAACATACTAAATACTTTGTTTCGGTAGATTGCATCATATTCGGTTTTGATGACAATAAGCTGAAACTGCTCCTAGGAAAACGTCAAATGGATCCAGGTCGTGGCGAATGGTCATTGTATGGAGGTTTCGTTGAACCACACGAAAACCTTGATCAATGTGCCAACCGTGCATTATATTCTCTTACTGGTCTCAAGGATATCTATATGAAACAGGTAGGAGCGTTTGGCGCGGTAGACCGTGACCCAGGTGAAAGAGTTATATCTGTTGCCTATTGCGCATTAATTAAAGTAGAAGACTACGATAAGAAACTTCTCAATGCTCATAATCTTGAATGGATATATCTTGATGAATTGCCAAAGCTATATTCAGACCATAACGACATGATCAAGAAGGCTTTGACATTGCTTAGAAAAAGAATCTCTACAGAACCGTTAAGTTTCAATCTTCTCCCCGACCTCTTTACGCTTACGCAACTGCAGCATGTCTATGAAGCAGTATTGGGCGAAGAGATAGACAAGAGAAATTTCAGAAAGCGCATCAAGAACATAGATTTCATTGAGAAGACTGATTTAATTGATAAAAAGACATCTAAAAGAGGTGCTGCCTTGTATCGTTTCAATAAAAAGACATACATGGAAGACCCTACATTTAAACTATAATAATTATGTTAGAAGAACTGAAAGAAAAAGTGTTCAAAGCCAACATTGATTTGGTAAAACACAATCTCGTGATATTCACGTGGGGAAATGTTTCAGGTATAGACCGTGAAAAGGGGCTTGTAGTAATAAAGCCGTCAGGCGTAAGCTATGATGAAATGAAAGCGTCAGACATGGTTGTGGTAGACCTGAATACAGGCGAAGTTGTTGAAGGTGATTTGAATCCTTCTTCTGATACCCCTACCCACCTTGTTCTAT
>JAUNIZ010000331.1 GCA_030523165.1 Prevotellaceae bacterium | reverse complement strand
AAGTCCGTGAATGTCAGGAAACATTCCTAGACAAGATGCGTTCAACTCATGCAGATACTATAGAAACTCTGTCATCAGGCAAGATTGATGATGAAGTAACCAAAGTTATAGAGTCTGTTATGGCTGACATTGCCGGTCAGTATAAAAAGTAATAGCCTATGCCGTCATTAAAGGAGATAAAGAACCGCATATCATCAGTAAACAGCACCCGTAAGATTACGAGTGCCATGAAGATGGTTGCGTCATCAAAGCTTCACCATGCGCAGGTCATGATTGAAAACATGCTTCCATACGAAACGATGCTTGAACACATTCTAAAGACGTTCATAGCTTCTGATTCGGATGCGACAACTGTTTACAGCACAGAACGCCCTGTAAAGCGAGTGGCACTCATTGTCTACTCTTCTAACAGCAGTTTGTGCGGTGGCTTTAACGCCAACATTATCAAGATGATGCAGCAGACGGTTGAAGAATACCATGAACTAGGGAAAGAGAATATAATCATCTATCCTATAGGGCGAAAGGTAGCAGAAAAGGCGGCTAAACTTGGTTTGAACATAGCAGGTAACTTCGTTGAACTGGCAGAAAAGCCAAACGTAGCAAAGTGCATAGAGATATCTCAGGAGATAGGTCGCAAGTTTGTAGAAGGCGAGATAGACCGCGTGGAAATGATTTACCATCATTTCAAGAGCGCAGGTTCGCAGATACTTACCCGCAAGACATATCTTCCTATAGATGTTACTACAGAGCTTAGCCGCGACCATGAAAGAGATTTGACTTCCATTATAGCTACTAAAGAGTCGCAGGAATACCTTCGCAAGAGGGGAACTGAAACCAAGACGGAAAGCATAGAAGCTAAGCCTCTCAATGACAATTTCATTGTCGAACCAGACATGGATACGGTGCTTTCACAGCTGATACCAAAGCTTGCTCACCTTATGCTTTACACAGCTCTGCTTGACAGCAATGCCAGCGAGCATGCAGCGCGTATGGTAGCCATGCAATCTGCAACCGACAATGCAGACGAGCTGTTGCGTCAGCTGAACTTGCAGTTCAACAAGAGCCGTCAGCAGGCTATTACAAACGAACTTCTCGACATTGTCGGTGGTTCAACAAACAATTGATTTCTATATTATTGTCGATATTTTTACATGCGGGGGAGAGAGTCGTTATTGGCTTTCTCCCTGTTGTTTTTATATATACCCTTTTTGTGTCTTATCGGCTTAATATATTTTTATCACATATAACTTTTCATATTGGCTTAATTTTATTACTTTTGCACCATTGTTCAGTTTTATATTGATTTTTCACAACCATGAATTCTAAGTTGAAAGGAACATTGTGTGGAGTAGGGGCAGCCGTAAGCTATGGCATGAACCCACTCGGAGCATTGCCGCTTTACGCAGACGGAATAAACACCAATAGCGTGCTGTTCTACAGATACGGCTTGGCAATGGTCTTGCTGGCATTGTATATGCTCATGCAGCGCAAGTCATTCTCGATAACAAGAAAAGAACTTCTTATACTGGCTCCGTTGGGTGTACTATTCTGCATATCCTCATTGACATTGTATTATAGTTTCCATTATATGGATGCCGGCATTGCCTGTACCATATTATTTGTCTATCCTATAATGGTAGCCGTCATGATGGCAGTGTTCTTCAAGGAACGCCTTACGCTTGTCAAAGTGTTTTCCATCGCAATGGCTCTTTTTGGCATATCGTTGCTTTACGAAGGCGGGTCAGGCGAGTCGCTAAGCCTGTTTGGCGTAGTGCTGGTAATGATTTCCTCATTGTCCTATGCCGTTTATATCATCATCGTCAACAAGTCGCCGTTGCGCATGTCATCGGTCAAGCTTACGTTCTATGTCTTGATATTCTGTATTCTCACTATCATAGCAAACT
>JAUNIZ010000096.1 GCA_030523165.1 Prevotellaceae bacterium | reverse complement strand
GAAAGCATAGTTTTACGAGAGAGAAAGCATAGCTTTATTCTTCTCAACACGACGTTATGCGACAAGAAAACATTTTCTTCGTTTCATGGCAACAATCGAGCTATATGCCGATTTTGCACAAGACAACGGCACGATAACATTATTTTCATCAGGCAAAGGCTATGACTATGGAATATTTTTTGTACTTTTGCATACTTAAACAATAGTATTTGATGGATAATAAAAAAGCGACTTTAGAACTTGGAACCAAGCCCGTAGGCAAGCTGCTTACACAATATGCCCTGCCTGCTATCGTGGCTATGACTGCGTCATCGCTATATAACACGATAGACAGCATATTCATTGGACAGGGCGTAGGGCCTCTTGCCATCAGCGGATTGGCTATAACGTTCCCTATAATGAACCTCTCTGCAGCGTTCGGAGCTGGCGTTGGTGTCGGCGCAGCTACGTGTATATCGGTGAAACTTGGGCAGAAAGACTATAAGACTGCACAGAATATCTTTGGAAACAACGTTACCTTGAACCTTATAATAGGTCTTGCGTTCAGCGTGATAATGCTGGTTTTCCTCAATCCGATATTGCGTTTCTTCGGCGCAAGCGACAACACTCTGCCCTATGCACGTGAGTATCTGCTCGTGATATTGGGAGGAAACGTAATCTCACAGATGTTTTTCGGCATGAATGCGGTATTGCGCGCTGCAAGTAAACCTAAGCAGGCGATGTACGCAACGATATTCACCGTAATCCTGAACATCATACTTGCCCCTATTTTCATTTGGGGATTGAACATGGGAATAATGGGTGCGGCTCTCGCAACGGTTATATCTCAAGCCACTGCACTGGCATGGCAATGCAAGATATTCAGCAACAAGAACGAGATATTGCACTTCCAAAGAGGAACCTACAGGCTGAATCCGAACATCGTAAAGAATATTCTGGGCATCGGAATGTCGCCGTTTGCAATGAACGTATGTGCATGCATCGTGGTGATTTTCATAAACACAGGACTGGCGAAATATGGAGGTGACATGGCTGTAGGCGCTTATGGAATAGCCAATAAGGTAGCTTTCATCTTCGTGATGATAACAATGGGCATCAACCAGGGCATGCTTCCGATAGCAGGATACAACTATGGAGCGCAGCGTTTCGACAGACTTATGAAGGTGTTGAAGTATGCTATAATAAGCGGAGCCAGCATAACTACAACAGGTTTCCTTATCGCCCACATATTCCCATACCAGTGTGCAAGGCTGTTTACTACAGACCAGACACTCATAGAAATATCAATGCGTGCCATAAAAATCAACATGCTGGCATTTCCGTTTGTAGGTTATCAGATGGTTGTAACCAGCTTTTTCCAAAGCATAGGCAAGGCAAAGATAAGCATGTTCCTTTCTTTGTCAAGACAGATGCTGTTCCTTTTGCCGCTTATTATAATATTGCCTCCTTTCCTTGGCGTAGATGGAATATGGTGGTCATTGCCTTCTGCCGACATGATAGCGTCAATTGTGTCAGCCGTTCTGCTGGTTAAATACATGAGAAAGTTCAAGAAACAACATAAAATGCAAGGCGTATGAATGAGAAAAAGAAAATAATAGTCAGTGTCGGAAGGCAGCTTGGAAGCGGAGGACTGATAATAGCGAAGAAGCTATCAGAAAGCCTTGGCTGCAATTTCTATGACCGTGAACTGTTGAATCTGGCTGCAAAGGAAAGCGGATTCAGCGAGAAGTTCTTTGAACAGAACGATGAAACCAAGGGCTTCTTTAAGTCGTTGTTCCACATGCATGCGCCATTTGTTTCAGACAATAGCTTCTACAACAACAAGCTATCGCAGGAAAGCCTGTTCCAATTCCAAAGCGATGCTATACGGAAGGCAGCGGAAAACGACTCATGCGTGTTTGTCGGAAGATGTGCAGACTATGTTCTTCGCGATTTCAAGAATATGGTTAGCGTGTTCATAACCGCAGATATTGACCAGCGCATAGAGCGTGTTGCCAAGCGACATTCATGCACGGAAGAGGAAGCAAAGAAGATAATTTCAAGCAAGGAAGATAGCCGTTCGTCATACTATAACTACTATACGGGCAAGACATGGGGGCATAGCCGTTCATACGACCTGTGCATAAACTCAAGCATTCTCGGCATAGACGGAACTGAAGAGTTTATCAAAGACTTCATAAAAAGGAGATTCCAGATTTGAAGAAAATAGGACTTATCAGCGATACCCATGCATATTGGGATGACAAATATCTGAAGTATTTCGAGCCTTGCGACGAGATTTGGCATGCCGGAGATATAGGTTCAATGGAGGTTGCGCAACGTCTAGCTGAATTCAGAACCTTACGTGCTGTGTATGGAAACTGCGACGGAGGCGACCTAAGGATAATGTATCGTGAAACATTGCGCTGGAAATGCGAAGACGTAGACGTGCTGATGAAACACATAGGAGGCTATCCGGGAAACTATGACGCAAGCATTCGCGGTGCCATATATGCATCTCCGCCACAGCTGTTCATTAGCGGACACTCGCATATACTGAAGGTTAAGTATGACAAGACGCTTAACTTGCTGCATATAAATCCCGGCGCGGCAGGTCTTCAGGGCTGGCATAAGGACAGGACACTGATACGTCTGACGATAGACGGAAACGCATTCAAGGACCTGGAAGTAATAACTCTCACTGACCCACGAAAGGAAAGTTTCTAAAAACACCGCTATTACAACAATAAGTTGAATGACATTTACGTTACATTATTAATATTGTAAATCAATAAAATGTACGCAAACTGATAATGGATACATTGTCTTCGGAACTTAATGAATTTCTTGTAAGGCTTGGAAAAGAGCCTGATTGTGTAAGCGAAAAGGTAGAGCATTACATGAAACACCTTATGCATCTTCTTCCTGACAGCGATGCCACGATATTGAAAAAGCATTACGGCTTGTTCGGAAACGATGCAATGATTGTTGATGAACAGGCAAAAGAATATGGCAAAAGCAGTGATGAACTGCTCGTTACAATAGAAAAAAGCCTTCGCAAGATTGCCGTTTCTCCAGAATGGCAGATGGTAAAAAGTCTAATAGACAAGTCATAAAACACATAAAAAGAATTACTATAGATGAAAAAAATAATGTTGTTAGGCTCAGGAGAGCTAGGAAAAGAGTTTGTTATTGCTGCCAAACGTGCGGGACAATATGTGATAGCATGCGACAGATATGCTAATGCTCCAGCCATGCAAGTGGCTGATGAGAGCGAGGTTTTCAGTATGTTGGACGGTGACGCGCTTGAGGCTGTTGTAAAGAAACATAATCCTGACATAATCGTACCTGAGATTGAAGCAATCAGAACAGAACGTCTTTTCGAATTCGAAAAGCAAGGTATTCAAGTGGTACCAAGTGCAAAGGCTGTTAATTACACTATGAACCGCAAGGCTATACGCGACCTTGCCGCTAAAGAACTTGGGCTGAAGACAGCCAAATATTTCTATGCTACCACTCTCGATGAACTGAAAGAACACTCCAAGGAAATAGGTTTCCCATGCGTTATCAAGCCTCTTATGTCTTCTTCAGGACATGGACAGAGTGTAGTAAAGGAAGAGAGCGAACTTGAAACAGCCTTCAATGCGGCAATGGAAGGCAGCCGTGGCGACGTGAAAGAGATAATTATAGAAGAGTTTATCCACTTTGACAGCGAGTTCACATTGCTTACTGTAACACAGAAAAACGGCCCTACACTCTTCTGTCCGCCTATAGGACATGTCCAGAAGAGTGGAGACTATCGTGAAAGCTGGCAGCCTTTTGCTTTGAATGAAAGCGATATAAAGGAAGCAGAACGTATGGCTGATGCCGTAACAAAGGCACTTACCGGTGCAGGTATATGGGGAGTGGAGTTCTTCTTGAGCAAGGATAAGGGTGTCATATTCTCTGAATTGTCTCCACGCCCGCATGATACAGGCATGGTAACCTTAGGACATACGCTTAACTTGAATGAGTTTGAACTTCATTTCAGGGCTGTTATGGGTCTTCCAATTCCTGCTATTCACCTTGAACACGCTGGTGCTAGCGCTGTTGTTCTGGCTAAAGAAGAAGCAGAACATGACCCTGACTACAACATGACAGATGTATTGAAAGAAGACTATACGCGTCTTCGCATCTTCGGAAAGCATGAGCAGCATGTCGGCAGACGTATGGGTGTTGTGCTTTGTTATGGAGATACTGATGCAGATACTACGGTTTTGCGTGACAAGGCTAAGCGTCTGGCAGAGACTGTAATAAAATAAATTCATGACCAACAATAAGGGTTCGAGACCCTAAACAATATTGCAAATGAAAGTATCTGACGCAAAAATAATAGAGATACCGAAGATTACCGACCGAAGAGGTAACCTTTCTGTAGTAGAGGAATTCAAGGAAATTCCTTTCAAGATAGCACGTGCCTATTGGGTATATGATGTTCCGGGAGGCGAAAGTCGTGGCGGACATGCACACAAAGAACTGAAACAGTTTGTGATAGCTCTAAGCGGAAGCTTCACCGTTACGCTTGATGACGGTACAGACAAGCGGACTATCCTTCTGAATCATCCATATCAGGGACTTGTAATAGAAACAGGAATATGGCGTACTCTTGATGATTTCTCGTCAGGAGCGGTATGTTTGGTACTCGCATCCGAGGTATATAAGGAAGAAGACTATATCTATGACTATGAGGAATTTCTTAAATACAAGAAATGTTTGAAATAAAAAGATATAATCAAACCTATAAAGACGAATGGAATGAGTTTGTCAAACAGTCGAAAAACGGAACCTTTCTGTTTGATAGAGACTATATGGACTATCATCAGGACAGGTTCCTTGATTGCTCTTTGATGTTCTTTAAAGACAGCAAACTATATGCCTTATTGCCTGCAAACATAAAGGAAAGCACTCTCTATTCGCACCAAGGACTGACCTATGGTGGATTGATTACAGGAACAAACGCTACATCTGCCGACATCATCGTTTTGTTTGAGGAACTTAATGCCTATCTGAAAGGCAAAGGAATAAGCCGTGTCGTGTATAAGGCTATACCGTGGATATATGCGAAACTGCCTTCTGAAGAAGACTTATATGCTATATTTCGGACATGCGAAGCTAGGCTTTCTGTGCGTGAAATATCATCTACGATTTCATTAAAAGAGCCATTGAAGTGGTCAAGAGACCGCAAATATGGCATCAATAGATGCAAGAACAACAATGTGACAGTAGAGAAAAGCGATGATTATGCCGCATTCTGGAAGGTGCTTGAAGACAATCTTCTTAGCACTCATGGCGTCAAACCGGTACATTCGCTTGAAGAGATACTGTTGCTAAAGTCAAGATTTCCCGAAAACATTCAGTTGTATGTAGCACGAAAAGGCGGCATTGTGCTGGGTGGAACCCTACTTTATATAAACAGGCAAGTGGTGCATTCTCAATATATTTCCGCAAGCAAGGAAGGCAAAGCGCTAAGGGTAATTGATGCTATATATAATGTTATCCTGAACGAAGATTATAGAAATTACCCTTATTTCGACTTCGGAAAATCTACTGAAGACGGTGGAAAGTATCTGAATGAATCGCTTATTTATCAGAAAGAAGGCTTTGGAGGCAGAGGCGTATGCTATGATACATACGAATGGACATTATAATTAGAGGTGGAATACAATGAGGAATAATGACATAACGACAATCAAATATCTTGAACTGAAGAAGATAACGGCAATGCATTCTGAAGAGATACATGAGGCTATTGACCGTGTTGTAGATCGTGGATGGTATCTTCAGGGTGAAGAGAATGCTCTCTTTGAAACTGAATATGCCAAGTATATAGGCACAAAATATTGCATTGGCTGCGGCAATGGGCTTGATGCGCTGACATTAATTCTGCGTGCATACATAGAAATGGGTATACTTCACAAAGGCGATGAGGTAATTGTTCCTGCAAATACCTATATCGCGTCAATACTTGCCATTACGGAAAACGGCCTTGTTCCTATACTTGTCGAACCTCGAATAGATACTTTCCAGATAGATGATGACCTGATTGAAAAGGCTATTACGCCACGAACAACAGCGATTATGATTGTGCATCTGTATGGAAAATGCGCCTTTTCACAAAAGATAGCTAATATCTGCAAAGAGCATAATCTAAAGCTTATTGAGGACAATGCGCAGGCTCATGGCTGCAAATACGAAGACAAACATACCGGTTCTTTGGGTGATGCTGCAGGTCACAGTTTCTATCCCGGCAAGAATATAGGCGCTTTGGGAGACGGAGGCGCAGTTACTACCAACGATAAAGAGCTTGCCGACATGGTGAGAACCCTTTCCAACTATGGCTCAAGCCGTAAGTATGTGTTCGACTACAAAGGGCGTAACAGCAGGCTTGACGAGCTTCAGGCAGCGGTATTGCGCGTAAAGCTAAAGTATATCGACGAGGATAACCAGACCAGAAGAAATATTGCCAGACAATATATCGGCAATATCTCAAACCCGTCGATTGTTCTTCCTAGTGAAGAATACTGCAACGAGAGCGTGCATCATATATTCCCAGTATTGTGTGAAAGACGTGACGAACTGCAGAAATATATGTCTGACAATGGCGTACAGACAATGATTCATTACCCGATACCGCCACATAAACAGCGTTGCTATTCTGAATGGAGCAGCCTTTCGCTGCCCGTAACAGAGAAAATACATAAGGAAGAACTGAGCATACCACTCAATCCTGCCCTCGAAAGCAATGAGATAGAGACTATAATAAGACTTCTTGACAACTTCAACAAATAAAGAATAATCCATAATTGCCGCCTATTATTCAACAAAACATGACAATTATGGATTATTATCTCATTAATATGAATCAGTCCTTATTCAGTAAGAATAACGGTTACTCCACGTGCTGCCTGCGCTCCCATTACAAGAGCCTGGGCGATATCTGCCGTTTTTGAAGGTCCAGATATAAATGTTGCATATCCGTAGTCGTTAAACTCCACACGCTTATATGCCTCGTGCATGTTGTTTACGATATTCTTTTTGCTGAGAAGAATCACCAGATATTCAGAAATAAAGCATATTATACGCTCCTTCATTGTCTGTGGAATCCATATACAACCGTTCTCTGCCACACCGAACATGCCCTTGATAATGCCCACGTCTGTACCGTTCAGATCTTTTGCCTCCTCTACAGTGTCAGGGTTAATGGTAGCTATCGTTATTTCAGGAAGATTGCTTGCAAACACCTTAGCTTCCGGATACAGTTCCTTAATCAGTTCGTTTATGTCCTGATCTTCAGACTTTATCTGTACTTTACCGCCTACTGTCTCGCTCATATTAATGAACTGCACCAACGGATCTGCATAGCGCACGCCTTCAAAATCCTCCAGTTGAGGCATATCGAAAGTAAGGTTCTTGTTTATATTTTTTCTGTATTTTGACAGAATCTCTTCTTTAGTGCTCATTTAAAGTCTCCTTATCGTTTTATGGAATACAGTATTTTCTTATCACATATTAAATAGGAAAGGTTATTTTACATCGCCGTCTTTCCACATAGACTGGAATGACTTGCTCGGGAACTTTGGCATTTCGTGCCCGATACCCCAACCGTTCAGCTTGTTATACATAAGGAATCGTGGAGCATGATTTGCCAATGGAGCAAACTTAAGCGCAGTGTTATACAGTGCAGGACGATTGAACAGATACTTCATACCTGCCGACATTGCCTTCTTCATCGGGTCTGCCTTGCCCAGACTATCAAGGTTCTGACGCCACAGATATATCTGATCTGCAAGATTAACCTTAGCCGGGCATACGTTATCACATGAACAACAGAGTGTGCAAGCACTCACATTGTCATAGTAAAGGTTAGCGTTCTTCAACATTCCGAGATTGATTCCGATAGGTCCCGGTATGAAATAAGTATATGAATAACCGCCACTACGACGATATACAGGGCATGTATTCATACAAGAACCGCAACGTATACACTTCAATGTCTCCCAATGGTCTGGATTGGCAATAATATCACTACGGCCATTGTCTACAAGAACTATATGCATCTCTGCACCTGGACGAGCCTTGCGGAAGTGTGACGTATAAGTAGTTGTAGGCTGACCTGTTCCTGCACGGCATAATAGACGCTGGAACACAGCCAATGAGTTATAGTCAGGTATTACCTTCTCCAATCCTATTGCTGCAATGTGAAGCTTTGGAGCAGATGTTGACATGTCTGCATTTCCTTCGTTAGTACATACAACGATGTCGCCTGTTTCCGCTATACCGAAGTTAGCTCCTGTCATGCCTGCATCTGCGGTAAGGAATTCGTTACGCAGACTCATGCGGGCACAATAAGTAAGATATGTAGGGTCATAGTTTCCTTTCTCGCTTCCGAGTTCCTTTTCAAACAAATGGCCAACTTCCTCTTGCGTAATATGTATAGCCGGCATCACGATGTGGCTTGGCTTTACTTTCATCAGCTGGATAATGCGTTCTCCCAAGTCTGTTTCCACCACATTAATGCCGTGTTTCTCAAGATAAGGATTCATCTCACACTCTTCCGTGAGCATGGATTTGCTCTTTACGAGCTTCTTTACATTATGGTCTTTAAGGATTGAAAGAACGATAGAGTTGAATTCATCGGCATCTTTCGCCCAGTGTACTACCACTCCGTTCTTCTCCGCATTGGTAGAAAACTTGTCAAGATACTCGTCAAGATGAGTTATAGAGTGGCGCTTTATGGCACTTGCCGCCTCGCGTACCTTCTCCCATTCATCAAGACCCATAGCCATATTGTCACGCTTTGTGCGAACTGACCAGAATGTTGCGTCATGCCAAGTTGCCTTTTCCTTGTTCTTCAAGAATGCGTGTGCTACTTTTGAATGTTGTGTGCTCATAGTCCTGCCGCTAAAATTTGTACTACATGAATGAATTTGATATCAGCCTTCTGGCGTTTTGCTATGCCTTGCAAATGCATAAGACAAGAGCTGTCAGGCCCCGTTATGTATTCTGCTCCTGTAGCTATATGCCTTTCCATCTTGTCTATTCCCATCTGGGTAGACACGTCTGGCTCTTCTACAGAGAACATACCTCCGAATCCGCAACACTCGTCTACTCGTTCAGGTTCACGCACTGTGATGCCTTCAACCATAGCCAATAGGTCTTTTATCTTAGAGTATCGCGGTATGTTACGCTCGCTTGGAGATGATAGCCCCAGTTCGCGTACTCCATGACAAGAGTTATGTACGCTTACCACATGTGGGAACTTGCCTGGCAGGTTCTTTACCTTTAGAACATCGTGAAGAAACTCGCAGACATCCATTATCTTATCGGTAGATTCACAGAAATGCTTACCTTTTAACAGACGTGGATAATTCAGTTTCACGAAGGCTGCACAACTGGCAGAAGGGGCAACAATGTAATCAAAACCTTTAAACATATCTTCGAAACGTTCTGCGAGAGGTATTGCCTCGCTCTCAAAGCCTGCATTAGCCATGGGCTGACCACAACACGTCTGCTTCAACGGATACGTTACGTCGAGGTTCAGATGCTTCAATAATTTGTATGTGGCTACACCCACCTCAGGATATAATGCGTCCACATAACAAGGGATGAACAGTCCTATCTTCATGATACAATAAATCTTTATTCGCTAAGTATAGATAATAAGTTCTCAATGTTGCAAATATACGCATTTTTTAATAAAAAACAAACTTTCTTACTACATAAAGTTGTTCTAAATTTCTTAATAATCCATAATGCAAAAGCTATAGATGATATAAGACAAGACCATTGACGCAAATCAGAAACGTATAGTCTACGGAACGCTATAAATTCGTTTGATTTTCCTATATGCCGCACTGCGATTTGCAGATGCCTTGTTTTGCACAAACAAACGTGTCGTTTAGACATCGTAAACCTATGGTTTATGCATGCTAAACCATAGGTTTACGACCTGCAAACAAGGCACTTTCAATCCGAAAGTAAAGCGTATGTTTTTAGTTATACATACATTTGTGTCTACGCTTCCCAAAAGAGAACTGTTACAAATAAAGGCGTTTTACTTACGAATTTTACGAATCTCTTTCTACGAACCCATAAAATTGACGAAGAAACGCTTTGTAGAAAGCCTTATTCCTTGCCCCATTTCTCAAGCCTGTCATACTCTTCCTTGGTGATAGGGAGGAATGAACCGTGCTGAGGATCGGCTACTCCCTTGATGTCTTCGGGCGAATGGAAGTTGCGAAGATATTTGTCTGCCTTGCAAATGCGATATTTTGTAGGGCGAGAAGAATACTCCACGTATGCCACACGCCATGTGCTGTCGCCTGCAAGTTGGAATGCAGAAGGTCCTTCGCAGTTCTTGTTGCCCTCAAAACTTACGTAATCCTTCTCGTCAGGCAATGGCCAAGGACCTGTAAGTTTCTTAGATGCTGATGTGAATATGCCCTTCTGACCGCCTTCTTTCTTTATCATAAGATGGAAAAGGCCGTCGGCTGGCACATAGTTTATATCGGTATCTATAGTGGCATAGCCCCAGTCAATGAGCACTTGAGGCTTGGTTAGCTTTGTGAAAGTGCGGTCAGCGTATGAATAGAATATTCTGTCATACTTGTCTTCATTTACGTTCAGCATGGAATAATATACCATAAAAGCGCCTTTACTTCCGTCTTCCCACACGTAGTTGTCATCCCATATTACCTGTGGAGCCCACACACGCTTCACCGAACTCCAATCTTTATATACATCAGGAGCCGTCTTTGCATCGCAGAAAATATCAGGACCGTTGCGGAAATCAAACGTTACGGCTGTCCAGTTGATAAGGTCATCGCTCTTCAAAAGGTTAATGCCGTAGTTGTACCATTCCTTGCTTTTTGCCACACACATGTCAGTAGTGACCATAACATAGCCTTTTCCGTCAGCTCCGCGCGCTATATAGGCATCGCGGGCGCCTCCTTCGATCTTGCTAAGAGCCTTTGTGTCATAAACTTCGTTGCCTCCTTTAAGGTCGTGATAGTTCACTCCGTCACGGCTAATGGCAAATGCTGTCCACTCTCCACGACGGCTCATGTGACAATAAAGATAGCCATAAATGTCTTTAGGCTGAGGCATTGCCTGCACTGAAGCAAGCAGAATGAATAGTGATAATAGATAACGTTTCATAATATTTGTTCTAATAAGTCTGCGCAAAATTAATAATTTACTTGATTATCTGCAAACTTTTTCATCTATAAATCACGATATTTCCACTTGTTGCCTAACTGTTTTTCCTATAGCTTACTATAGCCCAGATGTCCATAACCGTAGCCAACAGGGCAAGTGCGCATATCTGGAACATTATTCCCGACACTGAGCCACCACGTATAAACACCGTTCTTATGGCGTCAATATAGTGCCTTATAGGGTTCAGATAGGTCAATGTCTGTGCCCAGTCGGGCATTGAGCGCACTGGAGTGAACAGTCCGCTGAGCAGCAACATGCACACCATGAAGAACCACATCACGAATATAGCCTGCTGAAGCGTGTCGCTATAGTTGGAGATAATAAGCCCTAAACCACTGAAAATGAATGCCAGAAGAATCGAAATGAAATAGATAAGAGGTATGCTTCCTAAGGGTACGATGCCGTAAACGAGCCATGCGAGAATGAAACACACGCTCAACACGAACATTCCTATTATCCAATAAGGTATAAGTTTGGCGAATATGAATGCCGGTTTGCTTACTGGAGTGACGTTAATCTGCTCTATTGTTCCCGATTCTTTCTCGCTTACGATGTTCAAGGCAGGCAGAAAACCGCACAGCATCACCATGAGCATTGACATCAATGCTGGTATCATGAACAGCTTATAGTTAAGATTCTTGTTGTAAAGATATAGCGTTGAAACATTGGTAGTAGGCGTTCCAGAGGAAATCTTCTGCTTTACGGAAGGCAGTTCCAGAAGGTTCTGGCTTACGATATTGGCAAGATAAGAGCCTCCAAGAGAGCCTTTTGTGCCGTTTACAGCATTTGCAGAAATCAATATCTGCGGCACTTTTCCGTTGGCAATGTCACGTTCATAGTTTTGAGGTATAGTCAATACGATGTCTGTTCGGCTTTTCTCTATATCGTCAATCGCCTCGTCGTTAGTCGCTCTCACGCCTTTGAATTTGAAATAGTTTGACGCTTCTATGCGATGAATAAGCCTTTGCGAAAGCGTAGACCTGTCGTTGTCTACAGCCACAACCGCGATATTCTTCACCTCAAGATTCATAACCCACGGCATAACGCACATGATTACTATCGGGAAGATGAATATCAGTT
>JAUNIZ010000095.1 GCA_030523165.1 Prevotellaceae bacterium | reverse complement strand
CAACAATATCTATATAAATAGACGCTTGGTTAAAAGCAATAACATTTACACATTTCAATATATATCACGTTCAGAACTAAAACTGACTCTTATTTCAGCGATAACATCAACATATTAAATCTATTCATAAAAATAATAGAACCAATATGTATCTCCATACGTGTCTCTAACATATGCAGCCTGTTCTGCCTTGTCAGTATATTTCTTTTCAAGTGCCTGAAAGTCAGAATAATCAGCATCCATCACTTCGCTATGATAAACTATCACTGGGTTAGAGCGGATATGAGTGTACAATGTCAGAGCTTCCCTATAGTGTTTTGGGAGTGTTGGTAATTCCAAGTTATATTTCTTTTGTATTTCACTAACAAAAGCATCTAGATTCTTGTCAAGCAGATAGCCGCACAAAAGATAATCCGTTACAGATTTCATTGCAAGCCCACTCTTGCTGATATATGAAAGATACTGCATTGAAGGCATACTGCCTTTCTTTCTTATGCTGAGCTGCTTCAGTATATTGTCTTCAGAAAAGAGAAGACATCTTACGTCCCTTCCGTCTGGAAGCAATGCGTCAGACTTGCCTTCTAGCGGATATTCAAACAGTCTTTCGCCCAATTGCCTTTTTTTAGACAGAGCATATATTCGCAGCATTGTCAGGCTTTTATCCGTATTGTAAGATTTCTCTCCTACTTCAAGTGCCTTGTCATATTCATTCTCATTGAGCAGTGTCTCTACACGCATCCTATAATGGAACACTTCATCATCGTTACCGCCAAAGCAAACCATAAGAAACGAAAGGGCCATTATCAACAAGTTGATTGACAACAGTCGAGGGAAAGGGCATTTGAATACGCTTAGGTCAAGTATCTTGTTTCTATTGAATACTACGGCTAAACATATATATAAAATCAATAATACAGGAGCAATCCATATCCATGCCCCAAATGATTTCGACACATCAAAATCATTACTTACAGACGTTAGCAATGTTAGCAATACCAACGAAGGGAAAAACGTGAGTGCATACATGCTGCCTTTGAAGCATGTCAGTCTGTTTACGCCTAATTGCACCAAATACAATATTGCCGTAATCACCAATGCACCTATTGTCTTGTCATATTGCGTTACACCGCCCGACAGGACACGCTGTTCCATTGCAAGTATATCTGCTTGAAAGAAATACAGATATATGAAAGTAAATGATATGAAAACAATAGCACATATAAACTTAATTATAGTGCTATTGTCTGATATGTCTGATCTATGTGTCATCGTTCTAGTTCTTCTTTAATACTACAGCTGAACGAGCTGGTATATAAAGTTTTAGCCATTCCTTATGGTCTTTTACATATAGAGGGTCATAGTTTGTCAGATGGGTCATTGTGTCATCTGCAAAACCATTGCCTCCGAATTCCTTTGCATCGGTATTCAATACTACGTCGTATGAACCTGTCGGTACAAGGAAACCGTAGTCTGTAAATGAACGTGTAGGACTGAAATTGAATACAAACAGCAAGTCGCCACGCATAAACGCCAATATCTGGTCGCCGTCGTTATGCCAAATCTCCTGAACAGGCTTGTTCTGGAAATTGCGTATGCTCTTTATCACCTTAAGCATTTCTCTGTCGAAGTCGCCAAGATAATGATAGCACAGTTCCTTGTTGTCAACAAGGTTCCACTGACGACGTGCGTATTTATGGCTCCAGCCATTGCCTTCTCTTGGGAAGTCTATCCACTCAGGGTGACCGAACTCATTTCCCATGAAGTTCAGATAACCGCCGTTTATGGCAGCTGCCGTTACAAGGCGTATCATCTTGTGAAGAGCAATGCCACGGTTTGCTATGTCGTTTTCATCGCCTTTCTTGAAATGCCAATACATGTCAGCGTCAATAAGACGGAAGATTATTGTCTTGTCGCCAACAAGTGCCTGGTCATGGCTTTCGCAATAGCTTATCGTCTTTTCGTCAGGGCGACGGTTCTTCACTTCCCAGAATATGCTGCTGGGTTTCCAGTCTTCGTCTTTAAGTTCCTTTATTGTCTTTATCCAATAGTCAGGAATGTTCATTGCCATACGATAGTCGAAGCCATAGCCACCGTCTTCAAACTTAGCCGCAAGCCCAGGCATTCCGCTTACTTCCTCTGCTATGGTTATAGCGTCAGGGTTAACTTCGTGTATAAGCTTGTTTGCAAGCGTTAGATAGCATATTGCATTGTCGTCTTCATGACCGTTGAAATAGTCGCCATAGTTACAGAACGCCTCGCCTAGACCATGACTGTAATAAAGCATAGACGTTACTCCGTCAAAGCGGAAACCGTCAAAATGGAATTCCTTGAGCCAATACTTGCAGTTGCTTAACAGGAAATGAATTACTTCGTCTTTTCCGTAGTCAAAACACAAGCTGTCCCATGCTGGGTGTTCATGCTTCTCGCCTGGATAGAAATATTGGTTAGGGTCGCCAGCAAGATTTCCAAGACCTTCTATCTCGTTTTTTACCGCATGGCTATGCACGATATCCATAATTACGGCAATACCGTTCTTATGGGCTTCGTCGATAAGAGCCTTGAGTTCTTCTGGTGTACCGAAACGGCTTGACGCTGCAAAGAAGCTGCTAACATGATAACCGAAAGAGCCATAGTACGGATGTTCCTGTATTGCCATTATCTGAATGCAGTTGTATCCGTCATTGATGATTCTTGGCAATACGTTGTCCTTGAACTCAGTGTATGTACCGACTTTCTCTGCATCTTGTCCCATGCCTATATGGCACTCGTAGATAAGCAGTGGATTCTTGTTCGGCTTGAACTTGTTCTTCTTCCATACATAAGGCTGCTCTGGGTTCCATACCTGTGCCGAGAATATCTTTGTATTATCGTCTTGTACTACCCTTTGCGCCCATGCAGGAATACGCTCACCGTTTCCTCCGTTCCAGTAAACGTGCATCTTGTAGAGGTCACCGTGCTTCATTCCCTTTTCAGGAATCTTCAGTTCCCAGTTGCCTGTGCCTTCTATGCGCTTAGCCTTATACTTTTCAGACTCTTGCCAGTTGTTGAAGTCACCTACAAGATAAATCTCCGTAGCATTTGGAGCCCACTCTCTGAACACCCATCCACGAGCCTGTTTGTGCAGTCCGTAGTAGTCATATCCGCAAGCAAAACTCTCTAGTGTTTTCTTTCCGTTGTTGGTAAGCTGGTTGAGTTTCCACAACGCATGGTCATGACGCCCTTTTATGGCATCTTCATACGGTGCCAAGTAGCCGTCGTTAGCCACAAGCCCTATGTGCTCAGGTTCTTTTACAGCTGCCTTTGACGCACTTTTCGGTTTTCTGTTAGCCATATTGTCAAGTATTTAGATTATCAGTTTCTTTATCCGTGATTATGCAAGAATCTTGAACACTGCCTTCTTGAACTCTGGCTTGTCAGAGATACATGGGGTGTGACCGTCTTGCGGGAAGAACATGGCAAACTCGCCTGGCTTGCATGTAACGTAAGACTCTGCCGCTACCTCATACTTTGAAACGTCCTTCACGTCGTTATATTCCACTTCTGGCAAGTCGCACAGCGGTGAATAGCCATAAGTTTCCTCTGCGTCAAGAGGTATCTGAATGTCTATCATGTTCTTATGGGTTTCCATAAGAGCAGTCTCTTTTGTCTTGCCTTTTGCAATCTGAATGTTCACGAACAGGTCTTTGCCTTTAATTTCATGCTTGCCTGTCTCTAGGGCGTTAAGGTCGTTTTTCGCGATAAAATCAACTACTTCCTTGAACAATGGATTCAGGGACTCATACTTGCCCAAATTCTCGATAGTGTCTATAATCATAGCTTTAATTTATTTAGTTTATTAGTTATATATTGTCTATTGAACTCTGTTCCCCGATATATACATGCCTTGCGCAACGATGTTTCCGTTACGGTCTTTCTCCACGTATTTGCCGTCGCGCAGGTCGTCTTTATACGTGCCTTCAAAGCGCTTGCCGTCTTTGTCAACTTCTATGGCTGCGCCTTCGCGCTTTCCCTTTACGAAAGTTCCCTTGAACTTGCTGCCGTCAGCAAAACGTATAATTATCTCGCCGTCCATCTTGCCGTCTTTGAACTCGCCTTCATACACGTCGCCGTTCTTCTTCGTCAGCTTTCCACGTCCGTTCTGCGTGTCGGCTTTCCAGTAGCCGTTATACACATCGCCGTTCTTCCATACAAGAGAGCCGTAACCGTCCTTGTCGCCTTCGGTAAAATGACCTGTGTACTTGTCACCGTTGGCGAATGTGAATATGCCGTTGCCTGTGCGTGTGCCTCTAACGTAGTCGCCTTCGTAGACATCGCCGTTGTTGAACTTATATATGCCTTTGCCGTTCTGAACGTCATCAAGCCAGTTGCCTGTGTACACGTCTCCGTCAGCATAGCGGTTTGTGCCTTTGCCTGAACGCAAGTTGTTAGCCCACATGCCGTCGTAGGTAGTACCGTCGCCCCAGTCAAAGAAACCTTTGCCGTGCTTCTTGTCGTCTTTCCATTCGCCGTCGTAATAGGCACCGCTGCTGTAAGTATATTTTCCTTTGCCGTTGCGCTTGTCCTGCAGCCATTCTCCGTCGTACTTGTCACCGTTATAATAGTGCATTACGCCATGTCCCTGCTGATAGTCGCGGAACCAAAGACCAGTGTATTTGTTGTCGTTAAGGAAGTGGAATGTGCCCTTGCCGTGCTGTTGGTCTTGGAACCATTCGCCGTCATATCGTTCCCCGTCAGAGAAGATATACACGCCAAAGCCCTGACGCTTCCCTTTCACGTATTGTCCTTCATATACGTCTCCGTTTTTGTAGACGGTCTTGCCTTTTCCGTTAGGCTTGCCCGAAATCATTTCTCCCTGATACTGTCCGCCGTCTTTCGTCTCGCAAGAGCCCAAAGTAATCTTCTGGGCGTTGCAGACCATAGTAAAAGCTGACATCATTAATAATAATATATAGTTCTTCACGTTTGTTCTTTTTTAATTTGCATCAACAAAAATAATAAAAAACCTCAATACAGCAAAACTATTTTCCGAAAAACAGGCAGAACACGATGTTTATTTGAAAATATTAGTATCTTTGCAGTATTATTAAAGAAACATTTTAATTGATAAATGATAGAATTGATATTATGATATTTGCAGGAATAATCCCAGCGCGATACGCTTCTACACGTTTCCCTGGCAAGCCGTTGGCTATGCTTGGCGGCAAGCCTATGATTCAGCGTGTTTATGAACAGGTGAGTAAAGTATTGGACGATGTATATGTAGCTACCGACGACGACCGCATATTCAATGCTGTCGAAGGTTTCGGAGGAAAGGCTATCATGACTTCTCCTGACCATAAGAGCGGCACCGACCGTATAGAGGAGGCTCTCGGAAAGACGGGCAAGAAGTATGACGTCATTATTAACATTCAAGGCGACGAACCGTTTATCCATGAATCGCAGATACGCACCGTCTGCGAATGTTTCAACGACGAGCAGACTATGATAGCGACTCTCGGCAGACCGTTTACGGAGAAAGACACCATAGAAGACCTTGAAAATCCTAACTCACCTAAGATAGTGTGCGACAACAATGGTTTCGCTATGTATTTCTCACGCAGCATCATCCCGTTTATCCGCGGCATTGACAAGAAGGAATGGATAAACAATTTCTGCTTCCTAAAGCATATCGGCATGTATGCCTATCGTGCCGACGTATTGGCGGAAATAACAAAGCTGCCGCAGTCGAGCCTTGAAATAGCAGAGAGCCTTGAACAACTGCGTTGGTTGCAGAACGGCTATAAGATAAAGGTGGGAACAACGACGATAGAGACTATCGGCATTGATACTCCTGAGGATTTGAAGAAAGCTGAAAAGGCGCTAGGGCTATAACGTTTTCTGACAGGACATAAGACTTTCATGAATTGCAGTCGAATATGTTTATTACATTTACTGCAATTCATTTTTTGTATATAATGGAGGCTATCCCAACACCGTACTAGACCTTACTCGGCTCAGTGTTTCTGGCGTCATCTGCAAGTAGCTTGCTATATATACCAATGGTGCACGCAGCGTTACTTGCGGAGACAGCTTGCACATTCTTTTATATCGGTCTTGCGCTGTTTCAAAGCGTACAAGGTCGGCGTGTATCTGCGACTGTATAAGCGACTCTTCTAGTATCTTTCTATAGAGAATCTGAATGTTGACGTTGTGGAGTGCAACCTCTTCGAGCTTCTGTTTCGGCAAGGCATAAATGCGCACAGGTTCAAGAGCCTCTACCTGCAGTCGCGTAGGCTCTTCCTTGAACAGGCTCTCGATACACATTATTATATTGCCTTCGACAGCAAGATGCTCAGTTACCTCTTTGTCTTTCTTGAAGTAGAATTGGCGTACAAGCCCTTTCTCTATATAATATATGTACTTGCTTACCTCGCCTTCCTTCAGTATCAGACTGCCTTTGGTGAACTTCATCGGCACAAGCACGTCTTCGAGAATGTCCAGCTCGTCATGGGTCATCGTGCTGTACTTCCTTGCCAGCTCACGTGCTATGTCGCGAGTGTTCTTCAACATTTCTTTCATCTCTCTTCCTCCTCCTTACATTATAATATATATGGTTGTCCTAATCCAACTTCAAGACGGCAAGAAAGGCTTTCTGCGGCACTTCCACATTGCCTATCTGTTTCATTCGCTTCTTTCCTTTCTTCTGCTTTTCGAGCAACTTTCTCTTTCGGCTTACGTCACCACCGTAGCACTTTGCCGTTACGTCTTTTCTAACGCACTTTATGGTTTCACGCGCTACTATCTTCGCTCCTATGGCTGCCTGTATGGCTATGTCGAACTGTTGTCGCGGTATGAGTTCTTTCAGTTTCTCGCACATTCTTCTGCCGAATGTTACTGCATTGTCCTGATGGGTCAGCGTTGACAGAGCGTCAACAGGCTCTCCGTTCAGCAGTATGTCGAGCTTAGCCAGCTTTGACGGGCGGAAGCAGTCCACATGGTAGTCGAAAGACGCATAGCCCTTGCTTATGCTCTTGAGCTTGTCATAGAAGTCTATCACGATTTCGCCTAACGGCAGCATAAAGTGCAGTTCTACACGGTTGCCGCTGATATATTCTTGGTTAATGAGCTCGCCTCGCTTGTCTAGACAAAGCTTCATTATCGGACCTATGAAGTTTGTTGTCGTAATGATAGACGCCCTTATGTACGGCTCCTCGATATGGTCAATCATTGTCACCTCAGGCAGACCCGAAGGGTTATGTACCTCCTTTGTGTTTCCCTGCTTGTCATACACCATGTACGAAACGTTAGGCACCGTGGTTATAACGTCCATATCGAATTCTCTGTCCAATCGCTCCTGTACTATCTCCATATGGAGAAGTCCTAGGAAACCGCAACGGAAACCGAAACCTAGTGCAACGGACGATTCTGGCGAGAATGTCAATGACGCGTCATTCAGCTGCAGTTTCTCCAACGATGCACGAAGGTTCTCGTAGTCCGCAGGGTCAATCGGATAGACACCTGCAAAGACCATAGGCTTAACCTCTTGGAATCCCGATATTGCAGTGGCGCATGGATTGCTTACATGGGTAATCGTGTCGCCCACCTTCACTTCCTTGCTGTCCTTAATTCCACTAATTATATAGCCTACGTCGCCTGTCTTCAGCGTCTTGCGAGGTATCATGTCCATCTTTAGCACGCCTACCTCGTCGGCTACATATTCCATGCCTGTATTGAAGAATTTCACTTTGTCGCCCTTGCTTATGCTTCCGTTCTCTATCTTGAAGTAAGCTATGATTCCACGGAACGAGTTGAACACTGAGTCGAAAATAAGTGCCTGCAACGGTGCGTTCTCGTCTCCTTGCGGATGCGGAACACGCTCTACAACGGCAGCCAATATTTCTTCTATTCCTTCGCCTGTCTTGCCCGAAGCACGGATAATCTCTTCTCGCTTGCAGCCTAGCAGGTCTACAATCTCGTCCTCAACCTCGTCAGGCATGGCCGAAGGCATGTCTATCTTGTTTATAACTGGAATTATCTCCAAGTCGTGCTCAAGCGCCATATAGAGATTGCTAATTGTCTGAGCCTGAACGCCTTGCGTAGCGTCTACGACAAGCAATGCGCCTTCGCAAGCCGCGATGCTGCGCGATACCTCGTATGAAAAATCCACATGTCCAGGAGTGTCAATAAGGTTAAGTATATAGTTCTTCCCTTCATGGGTGTACTCCATCTGTATGGCATGGCTTTTAATAGTTATTCCTCGTTCTTGTTCAAGGTCCATGTCGTCGAGCATCTGACCTTGTGTTATCTGAATAGTATTTGTATGCTCCAAAAGACGGTCGGCTATTGTCGATTTGCCATGGTCTATATGAGCTATAATACAAAAGTTACGTATTTCGTTCATTTATAATTGTACAATTTGAAAACGCAAATATACGAAAAAAACAATTTACTTCATTAAAAAATAAGTTTTTTTATGATGAAAATGAAAAAAATATACTTGTTTGTATAGATTAAAACAAAGATAATGATTACTTTTGCCTTCAAAAACAAGTATGATTATGAAAAAGATAATATTTTTATTTATATCCGTTCTTGCTCTATCCGCTTGTCATGAAAGTCTTGAAGACCGTGCGGAGCGTGAAGCAAAGGAGTTTACAATGAAGAACTGCCCTATGCCCGTTAACGAATATATAACGGTTGACAGCATGGTGTACGAGAAAACGGCGCGCACTATACATTATTATTATACTATCAAGGGTCAAGCCGACACCACAGGCATCAGCAATGACGCTGCAAGAGAAGGACTGTTAAAATCTCTTAAAGACAACACGAGTATTAAGAAATTCAAGGAAGAGGGCTTCAACTTCGCTTACACATATTTTTCTGCGAAGAACAAGGGAAAGAAGCTTATTGACTTCACGTTCTATCCTAAGGACTATAACGAGAAATAAACGAATAAAACGTGGAGCCATTGCGGAATGACCCCACGTAAAAAAAGTGAATAAACTGGCGCAGCCTAATTATAAACCAACGGTCATCGTGCGAAGCGGAAGATAATTCTTAATTATGAATTATGAATTAAATTGGTGTATGTGCCGTCCGCGTTCTTGATAATCTTTTTTCGCGACACGTAGTTCGCAAGCTGTGCCACGACATCCGCCTCGGCAGTGGAAGAGCCGTACTGTGCGCGTAACTGCTGCAACTGTTGCAAAGTGAAAAACTCAGGGAGCTGCGTGAGGAAGCTTGCCTTGCCTGGCTTATGTTTAGCCTCCAAGAACTCTCGTTCGGCTCGTTCTTCTGCCGTCAGCTCGTCGCCGAAGAAAAGAAACTTGCAGTACAAATCGTAGTCTAGGCTCCACATACAGAAATCCTCAATTGCTTTTTCCCACTTGCAGCCGTTGGCGAGATATAGCACGCACGCCTTCTCCCATGCTAGAACTACCGCTCTGAACGATACACTCTCGTATGCGTCGCTTCTAGACAATACGGCTATCTCGGCGCAATGCTTGCGCATTTTTCGCGCCAATGCGTTCGCCTGAGGTATAACCATGTAGCCGCACTCAGGAACCTCAACTTTGTTCAAGTTGTCTATATATGGCTGCAGTTCACGGTAAAAGCTGGCTGTATAATCTTTGCCCTCTGGCATAGGCGCACCGCGCTTTCGCTTAGGGATTGTCGAAAAAGTAACTCGGTTCATGGCACCATCGATTATATTGCCTCGCCAGAACTTACGCCCATTCGTCGGAGTGGTCGATGCATTCCAGACATAGCCGATTTCAACGCGCTCGCTAACCGACTGCTCACCAACACGGTCTTGGCCGACCTTCGCTGAATCAAACGAATTCTTGATTGTTCCGAAAAGACTGTCCAAGTTGCCGCCGTCGAACTTTTTGAAGTATTCAATTTCTGGCACATATGAGTATAACAGTCGCCCATGCGCCTCTGCCGTTAAATCATAAAATTTCGGTAACGAGATGTCGGTATTAATTATTTGTATGCCGAGGTCATCTGGACGGAGATCCTTGTCCTTGTAGGCACCTTTGGCAGCATTCTTCCTCTTGAATTCTTTATCCTTTTTGCGTTTTTCTGTGTCACGCTTATCTATGTCCGCAAGGATGGCATTAATTGGCGTGTTTATGCAGCTCTTTCCCGCACCTGTGGGGGCAATAAGACACGAGGTAATGTTAGCGCGGCGATACTCGTCATTCCTGTATTTAAACTTGACGTTCGGCACGTGCGCGCACAACGGAGGGAAAATAGCCATCGCTATTGCTGCCTTATATGGCTCTGGCGCGCGTGATGTGCAAAGCTTTACAAGCCCAGGCAGCTTCTTCGGAAGCTGCGGTGCATGGTCGCGGTAAAATGAAGAGTGCCCGTTCTCCTCGTCGTCCTCCTCGTCTTTCTCTTCAACTGCTAAACTTATATTCTGTCCGCACTTGGCGGCAGCCTTACGCACCGCCTGCTGTATGTCGCGTGTCTGGAAATATCCCTCCTTTTTACATGCCGAGTGAATCAGCGTCTTCATTTCATCTTCTCCCAAGCCGAAACGCGGAACGATGCGGAGAAGAAGGGCTTCATCTTTGTCGCAGATATTCCTCAAATGAAAAACAAGTTGGCTCAGTCGGGTATTTCTTTCGCCTTGTTCAGGCTTTCCGTGACGAGGCTTAACAGGCAAGCTAAACCATTCTTCGATAATCGAGCTATAAGGGACTCCCTTGAAGCAGGGAACAGAGCCATCGTCAACTGTAGAAGTAGCTGTATAAGAAGTTGCAGATGTAGCGTCAACGGTAGTAGTTGTTGCCGTGGTAGCTGAGTTCTTAGGGGCATTCTCACGTTCTTCCATAAGAACCTGTGCCGCAGCCACCTCAGCGTCTGGAATTACCTGATAGGCTATCTCTTGGGAAAAGAGAGGCTCCTCATACACATACAAGATGTCGTTTTCTGAATTCGCGAAAGAGCAGCGAGCAAGGTCTTTGCAAGCTTTGTCGAATTCAACATCACCTAGCTTCGCAGCTAGCCAATACTGCGCTTGAGCTAGCGTCAAACCGTTCGGTTTTTTCGCTACGATTCGCAGTCCCTCGCCTGAAGGAGTCACGGCCACATATAATATATTTAGCTCGTCCTCTCGTCCCTTGATCTCTTCTTCGTAAAATTTTACAGGCTTTTCTACGTGGTCAAGGTCAAGCATCACCATGCCGTTGGACTTAGCGGCAGCGTTGCTCCTGACGCCGTTGATGCAGTCGGCAGCGTGAAACATAAAGACTGATAGAGCGCCCTTAGTGTACATAGACCTACGAGTGAACTCTTCCTTTGTCAGCTGTCCTTCCTTGAAGAGCGCTAGGTCGCGTCTGTAGTTTTCAATTTTTCTAATAGTCTCTGGGGCAGTCGCAATCCGCCAGAACTCATCCTTGGTGCATACGCGTACTTTCTCAGCCGCGTCACGCAAATTTGTTTTAACAAGAAATGTCATTTCGTTAGTAATGATTAAAAATAAAATTGTTAGTATTAACGGCTTTCACCGCTGTTGATTTCTCGTGTCCGTTGTAGTTAGTGGGGCGGTGGACATGCCGCCGTCTTGTTAGTAGTTTTGTCATCCTTTTATATTAAATATATTACTTATTTTTTTTCAACTCTTTCTCGAGTTCCATTATTTTTTCCTCGAGCTCTTCGCGTTTGTCGTCGTCACGGAATCTCCACTCTTTCAGCTGCTCGATTTCAGCTTTTTTCGCTGCGAGAGAGACGTAGAAAATTCTGTTAAGCTTCTCGCTTGCCTTAACTATCAAGGGGTCGCCGTGAGACGCCATATATAGAACTATTGTATCAAAGCAATTTTCTCTTTCTTCTTGCTTTTTTTCTTGCTCTCTCTGCTCCCATTCAAGTTCGTAAAAAGCGCCTAACTCTTGCTCTTTCTCCCAGGTCGCTCTGTCGCAAATCTGCCCGTTAGCCAGCACGTACTTCTGTTCTCTGTTCATTTCTTAAAAATGTTTTATTTATAAATATATTATCCTCCTCGAAAAGTTGTCAAGACTAACCTTTAAGTATTTTTTAGAAACACCAAGATTTTATCCTGCTATTTTCGGATTTCGTTTGCAAAGATAGCCTGTTCTGGGGTAACCTCCAAATTTTTTTTCGACTTTAACCTCCTCCAAGAAAAACTTGCATCGATTAACTAAAAACATTTTTGAAGTTTATTTTTAACACTTCTTTACATACACTTAATTAAAGATTTCTTAAACGTTATCCAAGTAATAAAATTTTACTTTATCAAAATTGTTTTAACAATTCGATTTTTACTATGATAAAATAAAGTATCTTTACATATACCTCGATATTATGGT
>JAUNIZ010000094.1 GCA_030523165.1 Prevotellaceae bacterium | reverse complement strand
ATAGTATGTCCAAATTACTGATAGAGTACAAAGAAAAAGCCACAAATGGTGGAAAAATCTATAATAATGTTCTTTTATCACTCTTTAGTTTCTTTGAATATAGAACTATTAGAGAACGTATTTGTTCTGGTGGAATTAATTATTATACCATTTTGGCTGATGGCTCATTATTTAAATGTGCTCATCTTATGAACAATCAACAAGATATTATAGGAAATATCTATGATAATGATATCTTTTTTGATTCAAGTTTTGCTATTGCACCATCTATCACCGAACTCGAAAGAAAATGTCAGATGTGCTGGGCTAAACATATTTGTTCTGGGGGTTGTCCTGCTCAAAAACTTTCTCTATCCCGTTTGCCTAAGCAAGCTTTACCTGATGTTAATTGTGAGATTGAGAAGCTTCTATCAGAATTTTATTTACAAGTCTACATCTTGTTAAAGCAATATAAACAATGAGAAAACCAACACACCTTATGCGTATATTATGCATAGAGATATGGTTATTGCTAATGCCACTTTCTCTATTAGCACAGCAACGTGTCGTAATATCTCCGTTTTATTCTGACTATCCGGCTTTGACAGATTCTTTTCCCGAGGGTTGGTCTGTTTCTCCATATATTCAATTAGGAGTAAAAGTGGATTTTCCGCAAGGGACAACGCTATCAGAACTTAGTCAATATCAGTTTGAAAACAGCATGTTTTATAGTGCCGTTTTTCGTCCGTTTATTCCTGTCACGCTACATTACGGGCAATTGAGCTGGAGCAATTTAAATCTCACAAACTGGAACACACCCGACCTTAGTATGAAGGAACTTAATTACCTTGAAACAAACCAAGGACAATTCTCATTGTCATACAACGACTGTTCGCTTATGGCAGGCTCACTATGTAGTAAAAATGGTGTACCCTCTTTTACATATATCCACTATGAGGGATGGGAATCTTTGTTCCCTACAAACACTCAAAGAGCCGACACTACCACTTATATTTTACATGTAAATCCATCACTTTTCTATCTATTGACAGATAAGGGAATGGTGGATTTATATACAACAGAAAACATAACCATTCCCCCTCACGAAAAATTTCCTTCTCTGTTTTTATTCTATAAACCATTATATGAACATAGAAACATCCAATACAAAGGGATGAGCATATCGCTCCTTGCAGAGAAGGAGAAGTTGGCTGCTAAGTTGTATCATAAAATTTCGGCAGACACTAACGATAATTATTCTGATAACGTAACCTATTCAGGAATAGATTCAATTTCTGCCGATAGTGTTATATATCGTGCTTTGGAGGCTATTGACCACATCGCTGCTATACCCGAAGATAGAAAAACTAATATTACGATTGCAAAAACAGGTCTCAGGTTTAGTGCAAATATGGGTGAAAAGGAGAATCTGGACACCATATCTGCAAGTTTTTCTTTGACATTAGATAGTGTGTTACTTGTGGAACACGAAATGTATTACCAGCCTACTTTATTGCATGAGCTATTACATTTTGTCATTGGACATCAACAAAATCTACCTAAAGAATTGTCAGCGCAAGAGAAAAACTTTTTTGCTGAATCGGTAACTGAATATTTGGCAAAGTATCTTTTTGGCAAGCACATTGCACATAAAAATATGTTTACTGATTCTATAGGTAAAAAACGTATCGACACCGCTATGCTAAAAGACGCAAGACGCAGCATACAAGCCAACAATACAGTTAGTGTCGGCACAAATAACAATGAGACTGACAACACAGCGTGGGTGTATTATGACCTTCTGCCCATTCTCATGCATCAACTGACAGCAAATTCTCAAGTTGATGAAGAAGCCTTTGCGATAGCTGTATATCACTATGTAAATAGTAGCAACAATAACTCATTAAGTCTGAAAAACTTCTATTCCTATTTGAAGGAGCATGGTTTCCAGTTGCAGGAAAAGCAAAAGAATAAGATTTATTATTTACTAAGAAAATAGAGTTATATGGTGTATCCCATTAAAGTATATTGTACGAACTTGGCTAGTCAACATGAAAGGCGTAAACATACCAAAATGGAATTCTTGGACAAATCAGAATTCGCATTGAGAATCGTTCATGCAATACAATATAGTGAGAATTGTGCAAATGGCTTGTATTATTCTTTTATACTTATCCTACTATATCTACCCAATAAGATTATGGATATTCATATCTCATTCTTTGTCGTGAATAAGGTTGAATTCGAGAAAATCACAAATTCCTATAAGAAAGAAGATGTTCACGATATATGTATTGACCGCACTTTGGTAATAGTATTAGAATATAAGTTTATCACCTATCTATTCTTGACATCGAACAGAGGTTTTCATTTAGATACGGACACAAAGCATATGTGGTACAACAATGTTATATCTCATTTTATACAGGAATTGGTAATCATATAAAGACACTGAATGAGAAACTAAAGCAATTTCCATACGATGGAACAAACGGATATTACTATGATCAATCTCAATAAAAATTGTATCACCATCTCTTTACCATATAACAATTATACAATGGAATTTTTCACAATGAACAACAAATACATCTTTAGACAAATTGTCCTAATAAGCATTGTTTGTCTGTTTGGGAGCTATAAAACGCTTGCACTAACAACGGCAAATGATTCGATAGAAATCACAGGAAACATAGTGTGTACACAAGATACCGAAAAAGATTATAGAATCACTGTCAGTACTATACAAGGCGACAGTCTTCCTTCAATCTTATTGTTCAGCAACACATTCAGAACAAATCATTTTCACATCAAATTGGAACAAATAGCAACTCCGATAACTTTATCTGTAAATGCACTTGGATGCAGAGCGGTATGCAAAGATTTGGGTATTGTAAACGGAAAATACTATATAGGGACTTTAGAATTAACTAATGACACCACAATGCACTTATCCACTGTTTTTGTAACAGCAAAAAGACCTCTGGTAATAGAGCATGGAATGAAGACAAAATACAATATCAGTGGATCGATGCTGTCAGAGGCAGGGACGTTGATGTCCTTGTTTCGCAGGTTACCGAACTTGTCTGTGAATAACGGCAAACTCAATGTGTTGGATTCTTATGGAATAGAAACGGTTATTATGTTGAACGAGCGTGAATTGCGTGACCCAAACGTGTTGGATGTTTTGAACGCTAAAGACGTAAAGAGCATCGAGATAGACCGAAATCCAGAGATTCTTTATAAGGGGAAAATCGTAATAAAGATAGAAACAGTAAAAAAGATAAATGACTATATTTATAACGATATGGAATTGACTTACACTCAAGGACGAAAGCCATATGGGAACGTGGGTACAAATATTCGTGGCAAGTTTGGTAAAGTTTCGATGGGCGTGAGTTATCGTTATGGGCATGATAACCGTATGATAGACGATGACGAGTTCAGAATGATGCCAGAAGACGGATCAGAACTCAACCTTATTGACAATATGCGAACTGTTGAAAAAGAAAATAAGCATAATATACTCGTCAATTTAGAGTATATGCCCAACGAAAAAATCAATATGAGTTTGCTTTACAATTCAACATTTACGCGACAGAAAAACTATGTTTCTACTGATAGAAGTATGCTGACAGCAATAGGATTGAAGAATACAAATCTCATGCAAAATTTCCCCATCAAGGCTTACTCTCACAGCCTAAGTCTTGGATTTACCAAAGAAATTTGGAAAGGGAATCTTACGTTGTTGGCAGACTATGCTGTAACAAAAAACTCTACCGACTTTAGCACTACCGAGCAAAATCTTGCTACAAGTAACTATCAGGAAGTTGTAACCAAGAAGGATTCGCATTCTCATCTTGTCAATATTTTGGGTAAATATAGTTTTAAAAGTCAGTTGGGGATAGATTTGAACGTGGGTCTGAAATGCAATTTAATCCTCGTCCCCACGAATTATCATTTCAGCACAGAAGACATTACCGTACCTTTGGTTCAAGACGTGAATACGATGGAACAAAGCAATGTACTTTTCTTGGATGCTGAAAAATGGATAACAAAACACATACAATTACAAGCAGGTGTGAGCTATGATTTTACCTGTCAGTATATAAAATACAAAGAGAACAGCTTAGACCAGTCAATATATAAGCAATATCACAACATTATTCCGTCATTCTCGATAGGTTATTTATTTGCAGCCAGATCGTTCGTCGCGTTTGGACTGAGTGTTCCCTTTGTTAAACCGAGGTTTGAAGATATTATCCCTTCTGCCATTTATAAAGATGCTTTACTCTATGAGCAAAGAGAGCCTAATGTAAAAGCCACACGCACCTATGTATTTTCTTGTATGTGGCAATATAACTCGTTTTTTATGCGCGCTTTAATCTCACATAGTCCACTGTTCTATGAACACACATACGAGCGTTTGTCTTCATCGTCTTTTGCAATGAAAAGCGTAATCGTGCCTTTTCGTAACCAGACGTTCTCTCAATTGACGATGAGTTATTATAAACTATGGAATAGAGGATTGTTCCTTCAGGCTACTGGAAACTTTTATTATCGACCTAACTTTATCAATGGTAAGGTTGCTAATCAACATCTCACCTATTATCCCATGCTTACCATTGGTTATAACAAGCATACAATCTATGCTTGGACTACATTTTCTTATATCAATGAAACTTCTAATGGAATCCAATGGGTTGAGCGTACAGGATTTAATATCGATGCAGGCGCAACTGTTAATCTTTTGAAAGATAAGTTTACAATAGATGTGACAACACCAAATTTAACGAGAATAAATGTACCTGCCCAGTACTCTATCAATGGTGGAATGAAGTGGGGTGTTCGTCCTGTAAATCGAGATTGTGAGTTCTTCAACATTACCTTTAGATATAAGCTATTTAATAACGATATCAAATTACAACAACAGCGAGGGAATTCAGAAGAATTAGACCGTATCCTCTAATAGCAATATCCTCAAAAATATAGTACATATGAACACACTCTTCATGCAAAGAGATGCAATGGATTGTGGCCCATCATGTTTAGCAATGATTACCAAACATTATGGAAGGAAAGCTGACATAGACAGACTGCGCCATTTTTGCTCATTGGGCAAAGAAGGCGTGTCACTTCTTGGCATCAGCAAGGCTGCTGAAAATATTGGCTTTAAGACTATTGGGGGAAGCCTAAATTTCGAAACACTTGCCTATGATGTTCCACTTCCTTGTATCTCACATTGGAATCAAAACCATTTCATCGTTGTTTATAGAATACAGAAACATAGAAACGGTAAATACACTGTCTACGTGGCAGATCCAGGTAAAGGACTTTTAACCTATTCTAGGGAAGAGTTTTGTGAACATTGGATAAGTACAAAGGAAAATGGAGAAGAAAAAGGAATTGCCCTTCTCCTTGAACCGACAGTACTGTTCTATGCGCAGAAAAATTCAGAGCCTGTACCAACTCAAAATCGTGTAAAGTTCCTTTGGGGTTATTTTAAGATGTACAAACGTTTCTTCGTTCAACTAATATTGGGTCTAATAATAGGTTCTGTCATACAGCTTATTTTCCCCTTTCTCACACAAGCAATAGTTGACACTGGTATTGGAGGAAAAGATATTGGATTTGTTTGGTTGGTGTTGCTGGCAGAAATGATGCTGCTTTTCAGTCACACTGGCGTTGATTTCATTATCTCAAAGATACTACTGTACATCTCCACTCGCATCAATATCTCGATTATCTCAGACTTCTTTATCAAGCTGATGAAACTACCCATGAGATTCTTTGATGCCAAACTGACGGGCGACCTTTTGCAACGTATAGAAGATCATTATCGTGTGGAACAGTTCCTCACATCAAGTAGTCTCAGTCTACTGTTCTCTTTTTTCACGTTCATAGTGTTTGGTGTCGTCCTTGCAGTCTATAATCTTGGCATCTTTTTTATCTTCATATTGGGTACAGTGCTTTATGCAGTCTGGATCATTCTCTTTCTCAAAAAACGAAGAAAGTTGGACTATAAATACTTTGAGCAGTCAGGGCGTAATCGTAATGTTACCTACCAGCTCATAGGTGGTATGCAGGAAATTAAGCTGCAAGGTTGCGAACAAAGCAGGCGTTGGGAATGGGAAGATGTGCAAGCCGATTTGTTTAAAGTAAATCTACAATCTTTGAACCTGCAACAGGTGCAACAAGCTGGGAGCATTACTATCAATGAAGTGAAGAACATTCTCGTTACTATTCTTGCAGCCACATCTGTAATTCAAGGAAATATGTCCCTCGGTATGATGCTAGCGGTGCAGTATATCATCGGACAGCTCAATAGTCCTGTGGAGCAGCTCATTCAATTCATATATTCTTGGCAGGACGTGAGCATCAGCCTTGAACGTATGAATGAAATCCACACAGAGATTGATGAGGAAAATGCAAAACGGACACTTAACGCCTACACAGACAAATCTATTGAAGGACATTCACTTACGATAAAAGACCTTTACTTTAAATATGACAGATACAGTCAGAAAGATATTCTTTCAAACATCAGTCTTTCAATACCCAACGGCAAAGTAACAGCAATTGTAGGAGCAAGCGGAAGTGGTAAGACTACACTTGTCAAGATTCTGTTGGGATTCTATGAGCCGCAGAGTGGAAATATCCAGATAGGTAATGGTAATCTGAATGAATACAATCTTTGTTGGTGGCGAAGTCAATGCGGATCCGTGATGCAAGAGGGGTATCTATTCTCTGATACAATTGCAAGGAATATCGCTATATCTGATGAAGAACCAGACATTAAACGTATTCGCCATGCAGCTCGTGTAGCAAACATAGCAGACTACATTGAAGCCTTGCCATTAGCATATAATACAATGATTGGACAAGATGGACAGGGTATCAGTCAAGGGCAACGACAACGTATTCTGATTGCAAGAGTCGTCTATAAGAACCCTATGTTTGTATTCTTAGACGAAGCTACCAATGCCCTTGATGCTAACAATGAGCGAGCCATTACAGAAAATCTGTCTGATTTCTATAAAGGGAAAACGGTAGTTGTGGTAGCACATCGCCTTTCCACAGTCCTTAATGCAGACCAAATAGTTGTTTTGGATGAAGGAAAGATTGTTGAGGTAGGAACACACAAAGAATTGATCACGAAACGTGGCAAATACTTTGCCTTAGTGAAGAATCAATTAGAACTTAGCAACTGATATGGAAGAGAAAAAGGAACAGGAACGAAGTTTTGAGTTGCGTAGCGAAAAAGTACGAAGTATTGTGGGACAGATACCCTCCTCTCTTGTCCGTTATGGCATAACCACCATCGGAACAGTGTTGCTCTGCCTTTTTGCCGTATCCTACTTTCTGCCCTACAAGCAGGTATATTCAGGAACTGCTATCGTGCGTAAAGTAAATAATACTCCAACCGACAGTATAGATATAGTCATTTTGCTTCGATTCGAGAATAAACACCCCGAAAATATACACGAACAAATGCTTTATCTGCAATCGCCCTGTAGAACGTTCGCAGGGCAACTACGAGACATTTCTGCTGTCCGTGATACATTGGAACGCCAGGAAGCCCTCTGTCGTTTTAAGTCAATCGAAATAAAATCGATGGAAAACCAAACTGTAGATTTTCAGATAGTTCAGACATCGGGAAATCTGCTGCAAAAAATGTTTGGTGGATTATAATAAAGTCGGACATTTATCATCCCCCTCTTGGAAGTCTATCGTTAAACTCACTGCCTGCTTTAGTAAAGTGGTGATTTTTCAAGCGGATAAGTTCCTACAACGGATTTTGTATCGTTGTTTCCTTGTCGGTAATGTGGAGAAGGCGCACCACTTGATTGTCGTCTACACCAATCTTATGGATTTAGGCAGTGAGTTCGGAGAGCTAGCTATATTCCACGGCAGACTTGTACACTGTTCTCATATTGAAATGCTCACCCAAAAACCTTATACGCACGAATTTGGATTTTGACAATGAACCAAACTTGTGATAGAAATCTATCACACGAAGTTGATCTTTAGGATCGGACTCGCGGATGTGCTAATTGTTCCACTTGTTAGGATATAACTATATATTTTCGCACAACAGATCAATTTTCTAGATAGAAACCTTTTCAATTATCTCTCCCAGCCAGACTTTTTCTTTTTACCATCCCATCTTGAGAGTGAATTATCAGAACCGCTGCCACCAGACAGGCAGGCACCTCTTCCTCCAGAAGCAAGAATGAGTCCTTCCACCATAGCTGTAGTGATTGTACCGCTTATCTCCTGGCATAGTTGCTCTGTACGCTTGACTGCCAATTCGCTCATAAATTCTGTTGTACCTTTCCAGGAAACTTCTTCCAACAAGTTATGGGTAGCGTTCATACGTTGTATATCATCTGATGGGTCAAGGCCGTCCTTGATCGCTTTTGCTATAATGCCCTGACAGATTGTTTGTTTACATTCGTCAGTAAAGATGCCCTTGTGATTGTAGGCAAAGTTGTAGACGGCAGAAATCGCAGACTTGATCCATATCTCAATCTGATTCCAGAATGCAGCCTTGTTCCGTTGAATAGAATTCCACAAATCCTTTATCTCAGGTATGGAGAAAACCTCACGCAGTAATTCCTCTGTTTTGTCAGCCCGTTTTTTCTCCATATATGCATTGTCATTTGCACGGTCTATCTTTGATTGCGCACCGTTGACAATTGCCCGGAGTTTGTTTATTTCCTCGTCCTTCTCCTTGCGCAGTTTTCTGATGGCGGTCTCGTCTATGGAAGAGATCTTATCCTTAAGTTTTTCATTCTGTGCTGCCAGTTTCGTGTTCGTTTCATGAAGACGCTGATTCTGTTTGGCTATTTCATTGGCATTCTTCATTGCATCCAGATAGAGAGACTTTCCTAACTTGATGATTTCATGTTTCTGTTCTTCCCTTGCAGCAATCAAGTTGTCCTGAAGACCGGTCAATATCCCTTTTATGGCACGCTTTCTGTCTTCCCTCCATTCCTTCTGTCCAAAGGCAGGAATGGGCTTGTCGAGTTCAACATGGATAGCTCTAATGGCATCTTTCACCAAGGAATCAGTATTCAGGGCAGGAACCTTCAAGTCTTCCTGCTTGACGCTTATGGCATTCAGGTATGACTCTTTTATTGCCAGTTCTTTGTTTGATTTTGCGATTGATTCTTTCGCCTGGCGTTCCGCTTCAAGCACAGCCTTGTTCTTGTGTACCCGTTCACGCCTTTCTTCATCCGGCAACATTGCAAGGGAATCTCCACGTTCCAAGCCGTACTTTCTGCCTACCTTATTATAATAGTCTGTATGCATCTCGTAGTAGGTTCTCCCGACAGCATATTTGTCCTTGCCCCATACACTGGCATATGATACACATTCCCTCTCCTTCCTTTCAACCTCTGTCCTGATAAAGTCATCGCGGATTTCTTCAGGCAATTTCTTCCACTCTTTCTGGGAGAGTATTTTCAGTTTGTCATCTTTATGTACATACTTGACTGATGCCCGTCCTCTTGTCTTTGTATTTGCGACAGGGACTGTTTGAATATGGATATGCGGAGTCGTTTCATCGCAATGCACATCAAAGGCGATTATGTTCTCTGGTCTCCATCTGCTGCAGGCCCACCTGTAGGTGTCCATTGCCCAGTCCTTTATTCCTTGTTGCAATATGATATTTGCATTGCTCTTCTGTAGGGTGAAGTCCACATTCTGGTCTCCGAAAGCGAGACGGGTCAACACGTCATGGTCTCCACTGACAATGATGCCGACCGTATAATTAGGACTGTTGTCAGAGTTTCCTAACGGATTGTTCTTGTCCTTGTAAGGCTTGAAACCAAGTTCATTACACCTCTGTATCAGTCGTTCATGAAGAGGAATAGGATTTGATCCTAAAGGAACAATCTCACCTTTTAAATTGATCTCGAAATTGAGATGCTTGCGACTGAAGTCATAGTGATTGTTTGTATCCTGATTCTTCAGACGATATGTATTCTTGTCCCATCCTCTACGTTCAGGCTCATTGCCTTCTGCGGCAGAAAAGGATTTTGAAGGTGCGCCAACATGTATAGCCGCACGGGGACTATTGCTCATAGCTTTGCTCATCTTAATAAGTTTGTAAATTGTTGTTTGTATATTTCTTTATAACAAATCTCTCAGGTCTTGGGTGAAACCCGAGTGGAGGGTCAAGGGAGAAAGTCACTCCCTTGTAGATACAGCCTCTCTTCAAGCCAAAGCCAGAAGAAAACATCGCATTCTTGTGTAAGGGAAATCCCTCGGAGAGCATAATGGGACTTTTTAAGGGAGCGGAGCGAATCTAAAAGTCCATATTATGTTATGGGATTATTTCATATAATCCGTTCTCAGCCTCGTGCTTTCACTATGATTCACCTTTGGCCTGCAAAAACAGTTCATAAGTTCTTCCTTGTAACTCAATCTCAACACCATCAAGCCCATATACAATGATTGCCTCAATAAATGGCAACTTATACCCTACAGGGCACAACTCAATCAGATGATTGAGCGTGCGTGTGAATGGGGATTTCTTACGTACAGATTCCATAACCTACTGATTATTGAATGATGAAGAAAGAAATGTTCTCTCTGCTTCTGCATGAATCTGCCTCATGCTCTTCACGGGATTCTGACGAAGCCAATAATCGAGTTCTTTTCTCTCAAAAAATATCAACTTTCCATGTGGTTTGTAATACGGAATCTCATGTGCAGAAGTCATCTTATACAAGGTACTCTTTGATATACCTGTATATTCACTACCCTCTTCTAGAGTAAGGATGTCTTTGAGAGCCAACTGCTTTGATTCTAACAGACGGATACGTTTTTCCTGTTCGTCACTCTTCTTCTTGAAGAGGACCAACTGATCATGCTGCTCCTGGCACTTTGCTAGGACTTCAGCATAGCTTTCATATAAATCTATGTATGACATAATATCTTCGCATTAATATATTTATAACTAGGAGCTGGCCAGCATCCGTTACTGATATCGATACAAAGATAAGCTAAAAGAAAACGAGGAATAAAAAAGTAAAATAATAGTGGACTAATAATAGATTAAGTCCATTAATAGTCCACTATTACCCAATAAACACTAGATTTTCTAGCTTTTATGTGTGATTAAGGTAAGTATAAGGTTATCAATCGATTTATTACCTATTGGTTTAGTAGTCAGAGCTTTATTCTTGGCTACTTTCAGATCATTGTGATTCACAGGTTTTGATGTACTTTGCTTCAACAACTTATCAGAAAAACAAGCCGTCCAATCGTATGAAACAAAAGACTTAGCTGCCAGCATATTCATCAAATAAGCAAAAGCAGTGTTGGCATTCAAAGTAAGCATCTCTTCTTGAGCAACCGAGATACAATAAAAAAGATCCTGAATCTGTTTCTCATTAACTTCACTATTATTATATTTAAGCAGTCCTGTGACCCTCCGTCCGTTACCCACCTGTGCAACTGTGTTGTTCACTGTAGATGTTACTTCAGAGATGAAGAATGATAAATCATTACAACATACACCTAATGGATTACGTGGACTCACAATACCATCGCAAGGATAACTGTCTATTTCATTTGGAGAAATCTTCTCAGCAGATTCGAGTGTTCTCTCCTTGATATCTTCCATTTGTTCACCTGATACCAGCTGTTGGAAGACCAGCATACTCAACTCTCTAGATACCTCTTCGCTGAATAATTTAGTAACTAGATTAGAACGAGTCTCGAGAATTGACACAACTCTGTTATAAGAACGCCAGTTTTCGTCCTTACGGTCTTCAGCATCATATTTGTACTCTTTAGCGTCGGGATTATGGTCATCCTTAAAACGGCTAATAAAAGCATTGTAATCTACATCCGTTTTGACACCCATTCGCTTATACTTCAGGAAGGCCTGATTCATGTAAAGATACTCACCCTGATTATATTGAGGATATTTCTTGGTCCAAAGATGGTATGATAGGAGGATGATAAGAAGATAAAAAATTAGAGCAGCTGTCCAATAGCCACCTGATACTCGGAAAACAAGAAATAATATAAATACTAACAGCAGCAATGCTGAAGAAGCCAAAAATGGCCATGATCGTTTACTAGGTTTACGGAATATGATAAAACTCATTGGTGAAATATTTTAGGCAAAGTTACAATATATTCCCAACATAAACGAACATGACCTTATTTTTTAGACCCATTTAAACAACTCGTCCATCTTATTGGCGGCACTCACCTGTGCTTCATCCATTATCTTAGCATAGATTTCTGTAGTCTGAATCTTCATATGTCCCAATTGTTTTGCTACGACAGCAATAGGAATACCGCTACTCAGCAAAACGGTGGCATTTGAATGACGGCCACAATGCACAATTTAAGCAAAAGCAACGGAAAGTGAAGATGAGAGAAATGAACTG